>MENE01000180.1:10102-16135 GCA_001769005.1 Bacteroidetes bacterium GWA2_31_9b
CTTCAAATTATTTTTCAGGATCCTTATTCATCTCTAAATCCTAAAATATCTATTGGAGAAGCTATAATGGAACCTATGATGGTTCATAACTCATACTCAACAGAAAAAGAGCGTAAGAAAAAAACGTACGAATTACTCGAAAAAGTTCGATTGTCTGAAGATTCGTTTAATAAATATCCTCATGAATTTTCAGGAGGGCAAAGGCAGCGAATAGTTATTGCCAGAGCACTTGCATTACAACCCGAATTTGTTATTTGCGACGAATCTGTTTCTGCTCTTGATGTATCGGTGCAGGCTGAAATCCTGAATTTATTAAATGATTTAAAAGATGAATTTGGATTAACCTATATTTTTATTTCGCACGATTTATCTGTTGTTAAATACATGTCTGATAGGGTTATGGTTCTTAATGAAGGGAAGCTGGTAGAAATAAATGATGCAGATAAACTTTACAATTCACCTGCATCAGAATATACAAAAAACCTTATCGATTCAATTGCCGATATTAAAGAGATTTAAAAGAAATCAGTATTATCTTCATTGTAATTTTGTTCACCTTCATTTGGAGTATCAGAATCACAATTTATATCAACATTAAAATTAAAAGGCTTTTCAAAAATATCATCTGGGCTTACAAATAATGAGGTATCGTTATATACTTTCTGCATAAATAAACCAAAAATTGGTAACGAAGTACTTCCTCCGGCACCTAAACCAAGACCTTTAAAGTGAATACTTCTGTCTTCACCGCCAACCCAAGCTCCAGAAACAAGGTTTGGAGTAATTCCAATAAACCATCCGTCGGATTGATTCTGTGTTGTTCCTGTTTTTCCACCAATCTCGTTCATTAACTCATAATACCATCTTAATCGTCCTGCTGTTCCTTCTTTAACAACTCCTTGTAAAAGATATGTCATTAAATATGCAGTTTGTTCACTAATGGCTTCATTTTTTGTTGAAGTAAATCGTGCAAGAACATTCCCATTTTTATCTTCTATACGAGAAATAAATAATGGTTCGGCATGAACTCCTTTGTTTGAAAAAGTTGAATACGCACTTACAACTTCCAGTAAAGTAATATCAGATGTACCTAAAAATATAGATGGTACTGCATCAATTTTACTGGTTACACCCATTTTTTTCATCACGTCAATAACAGATTCTGGATTAAACTGCTTAATTAACCATGCGGAGATATAATTAACCGAGTTTGCAAGTCCCCATTTTAATGTAACCATTTGACCGTCTTTACTTGATGGGCCTGAATTCTTTGGTGTCCAGGTTGAATCATTAGGAAGGATAAAGGTTGTTGGAACATTTGGAACGGTATTGCATGGCGAATACCCTTCCTGCATGGCAAGAGTATATAAAAATGGTTTAATTGTTGAGCCTACCTGTCGTTTTCCCAAAGAAACCATATCGTATTTAAAATGTCTAAAATCCGGACCTCCCACATAAGCTTTAATATATCCATTATGAGGGTCAACAGCTACAAAGCTGCCACGTAAATAAAATTTATAATAAATTAACGAATCCATGGGAGTCATAATAGTATCTCTATCGCCTTTCCATGAAAATACTGTCATGGGAACAGGTGTATTGAATGCAATTTGAATAGAGTCGGGGTTTGTTCCAGCTCTTCTCATCATTCTATATCTTTCTGTTCTTCGCATCGCCAAATCCAAGATATCTCTTAACTCTGAATTTGATAATTTTTCATAATACGGTGCATTTGGATTATTCTCTTGTTCATTTTCAAAATCTCTTTGCACATCACTACCTAGATGTTCATATACAGCTTCTTCTGCATATCTTTGCATTCTTGAATCAATTGTTGTATAAACCTTTAAACCGTCTTTATATAAATTATATGTTGTGCTGTCTGGTTTTCTGTTTTTAGAACACCATCCATAAATTGGATCTGTTTCCCAACGTATAGAATCATTTTTAAAATCATCGTATAAAAAATAGTTTTTACGTTTAGGAATGGATGCATTTAATGATAAACGAATATATTCACGAAAATATGTGGCTGTACCAAAATTGTGATCCTGTATCTGGTAATTCAATTCTATGGGTAAAATACTTAACGAATCAAATTCAGAATTACTAATATACCCATATTTATTCATTTGTGATAAAACAACATTTCGTCGAAGTAAAGATCTTTCAGGATTACGAACAGGACTAAAAAATGTTGGTGCTTTCAATAATCCTACAAGAAGTGCAGCATCCTGAACTTTTAATGAATCTGGTGAAACATTAAAATATGTTTTTGCTGCCGATTTTATTCCGAACGATTGTCCTCCAAATGGAACCGTATTAAAATACATTACCAGTAATTCTTCTTTTGTATAATTCTTTTCAAGTTTTACTGATGTAACCCACTCTTTAAACTTATTAACTCCAAGATGTACTTTTCTTCTGAGAAAAAAATTATAACTTGTAGTATCTCTGGGAAAAAGGTTTTTTGCAAGTTGTTGGGTTATTGTACTTCCTCCTCCGGAATTTTTGTCACCTAATAAAATAGTATATACAAAAACACGTCCAAGGCCTCGTAAATCAACACCTGCATGTTTATGAAAACGAATATCTTCAGTTGCAATTAATGCATTTATCAGATCAGGCGATAATTCATCAAAACCCACAAAAGATCTGTTTTCATAATAATAAGTGCCTATTATAACACCATCTTCTGAGTATATTTCAGATGCGAGGTTGTTTTCAGGGTTTTCTAAATCCTCAAATTTTGGTATTTCTCCAAGTTTTCCACTTGAAATTAATATAAAAATTAGGAATAATGTTACTATGGGTACAATTATAATTGCCCAAAACAACCGGATGTAAAACTTTGGAGTGTAATTAATTCTGCTCATATTGCTTGTTTTCTCTTTGTTGTAAAAATAATAAATAATATTTAAATCAAAATTTTGAACATAAAATATGATTTATATTAATTTTGTCGCAATTTTGGAAATTCTTCAAACTCAAATAATTCATGATAGATAACTTAGTAATTGTTGAATCACCAGCTAAAGCAAAAACTATTGAAAAGTTTTTAGGTAAAGATTTTATTGTAAAATCAAGCTTTGGACACATTAGAGATTTAAGTAAAAAGAATTTGGGTATTGATATTGAAAACAATTATACCCCCGATTATATTGTTTCTGACGATAAAAAAAGTATTGTAAAAGAGTTAAAAGATCTAGCAAAAAAAGCAACTACTGTTTGGCTAGCTTCCGATGAAGACCGCGAGGGAGAGGCTATTGCTTGGCATTTATATAAGGTGTTAGAACTTAAGCCCGAAAAAACTAAACGAATTGTTTTTCATGAGATTACAAAAGATGCAATTCAAAATGCAATAAAAACTCCAAGAAATATTGACGAAAACCTTGTAAATGCCCAGCAGGCAAGACGAATTCTCGATAGACTAGTTGGTTTTGAGTTATCTCCAATTTTATGGAAAAAAGTTAAACCATCTCTTTCTGCCGGAAGGGTTCAGTCTGTTGCTGTTAGAATCCTTGTTGAAAGAGAACGCGAAATAATGTCGTTCAAATCGGAATCATCATTTAAATTATCAGCATTATTTAAAACACATAAAGGGGACGATTTAAAAGCAGAACTTGAAGATAAAATAAAATTTCAGAAAGAAACCATCGATTTTCTCAATAAATGTAAAGAATCTACTTTTAAAATTTCTGATGTTGCAAAAAAACCAGGTAAGAAATCTCCAGCGCCACCATTTACTACTTCTACATTACAACAAGAAGCTAGTCGCAAGCTTGGATTTTCTGTTGCTCAAACCATGGCTGTTGCACAACGATTATACGAAGCCGGTAGAATTACTTATATGAGAACCGATTCGGTAAATCTATCAACCTTAGCAATTGGTGCAGCAAAAAAAGAAATTCTTAAAGAGTATGGTGAAAAATACCTTCAGACACGAAATTTTAAAACAAAAACCAAAGGAGCACAGGAAGCTCACGAAGCCATACGTCCAACCTTTTTTGGTCAATCAACAATCAGCGGAACCGATCAGGAAAGAAGACTTTATGAACTTATCTGGAAACGTACAGTTGCTTCTCAGATGAGCGATGCTATACTTGAAAAAACTACAATTACAATAGATATTTCGAATTACAATAAAAAGTTTATCGCTTCAGGAGAAGTATTGAAATTCGATGGATTTTTAAAAGTTTATTTTGAATCCTTTGATGATGAGGGTGATGAAGATATGAAAGGATTGCTTCCATCGGTTAATGTGAACGAAGAATTAAAATATCAACTAATTAATGCAACACAACGCTTCACTCACTATCCTCCACGTTATACTGAGGCAAGCTTAGTTAAAAAACTCGAAGAACTTGGAATAGGAAGGCCATCAACATATGCACCTACAATCTCTACTATACAAAACAGAGGATATGTTATTAAAGAAGAAAGACCCGGAGTGGATAGAGAATATGTTGTTCTTAATCTTCAAAATAATAAAATAATCGAAGAAACTAAAACAGAAATCACCGGTGCTGAAAAGAATAAACTTTTTCCTAATGATATTGGTATTGTTGTTAACGATTTCTTAGTTGATCATTTCGACGAAATTATAAGTTATAACTTTACTGCTTCTGTTGAGGAAGAGTTTGACGAAATTGCCGATGGTAAGATGATTTGGAATAAAATGATTGATAAATTTTATAAACCATTTCATAAAAAAGTCGAATCAACACTCGAAACATCAGCCCGAAGTGTAGGGGAAAGAATAATTGGAATAGATCCCGTTTCAGGTAAGAATGTAACAGTTAAAATTGGTCCTTATGGTCCAATGGTTCAGATTGGAAATAAAGAAGAAGAGGAAAAACCAAAATTTGCATCATTACAACGTGGACAACATTTAGAATCAATAACACTTGAAGAAGCACTTGAATTGTTTAAGTTGCCCCGTGCTATTGGATCTTATGAAAACAAAGAAATAACTGTTGCAGTTGGTCGCTTTGGTCCATACTTAAAACACAACTCTGAATTTTTCTCGCTTAAAAAAACCGATGATCCATTAAAAATTGATTTAAATAGATCTATTGAGCTTATCGAAGAAAAAAGGTTGAAAGAAAAAATGCGATTAATAAAAACGTTTTCAGAAGATCAGGGAATTCAGGTGCTTAATGGAAGGTGGGGTCCTTATATTGCATATAACGATTTAAATTATAAAATCCCTAAAGACAAAAATGCTGCTGAATTAACCTATAATGATTGCAAGTTAATAATTGAAACAACAAAAGCGAGCACTTCTAAAAAGAAAAAAACCAAAGCAAGTCCAGCAAAGAAAACAAAGGTTGTAGCTAAAAAAAATAGTGTAAAAAAATCAGCAACTAAAAAGTCTTCAACAAAGAAAAAATAGAAATAAAATGAATCTGAACGATTATTTCGATCCCGTTGAAATTAGAAATACTCAAAAGAATTATATTAATTCTAATGTTCAGCTATTATCTGCAATTTCTGTACATACAGAAAAAACTCCAATTGATAATATTGAAGATTTCGATTTAGTATTCATTGGTTTATCAAATTGCAAAAACGATGAGTTTGTCGACGAATTTTCAGAGATTCGAAATGAATTATACAGCCTTACAGCAAATAAAAAAATTAAATTTTACGATTTAGGAAATCTAAAATGTGGACAAACAAAAAATGATTCTATAATAGGTCTTCGAGATGTTATTATTGAACTTGTTTCTAAAAACATTATACCTATAATAATAGGTAATTCCGAAGATATTATCTATTCCCAATACCTTGCTTTAAAGCAATTTCGTAAAAAGATCAATATAGTTTCTGTTGATTCAAAAATATCTGCCTTAACTAATAAGGAAACCGGAAACAAAACTACACTTTGGAAAATTTTAGTGGATGAATCCGAAGCATTGTTCTCATTTACGAATATTGGCTATCAGACTTATTTTGTTAATCCCAAAACCTTACAATTTCTTACAGAAAACCATCATGTAGCTTATCGTACAGGATTTGTAAGATCAAATA
>MENE01000180.1:16211-22656 GCA_001769005.1 Bacteroidetes bacterium GWA2_31_9b
CCTTGATGTTAATAATCAAACATCTAGAATGATTTCTCAAATGATTTGGTATTTTATAGATGGATATTATCAACGAATTAATGAGAATCCGATGGATAAAACAGGTTCATATAAAAAATTTCTTGTAAATCTGAATAGTTTTGAATATGAACTCATTTTTTATAAAAGCGAAAAAACAGATCGTTGGTGGATGGAGATTCCAAATTTAAAATCCGAAATTAAAAACAATTTAATAATTTCTTGTACATTAGAAGATTATCAGAAAGCTGGGAATGGAGAAGTCCCAGACAGATGGATAAAAACATTTCAAAAAATCAATTCAATTTAAAAGTTCGTTTTTTAACTTTATCAAAAAAAGTATCATAAAATTTTTATTCCAAAGTAACTTTATTAATTTTAATAAGTATAAAGTTATATCTTTACGGGGCTTATTAACATTTTAGTGTTAATAAAATTTGTATAGGAACATAATTTTTACTTATTTTACTTTTGTAAAACTCTAAATACTATTGAGGAAGCAGAAATTTTATATGAAAAAGGCAACTTTTCTAATCTCCATTTTTTTAATGGTGTCTGTGTTATTAAAAGCACAGCAAGATCCTCAATTTAGCCAATATATGTTTACACAATTATCAATAAATCCAGGGTTTGCAGGTAGTGATGATAAAATAAATGTTTTTGCATTAGATAGACAACAATGGACTTCTTTTGGAGATGGTGCTCCTAAAATTATTGTATTTAATGCCGATGCAGCGTTTACTTTATTTAAACTTCCTCTTGGTGCTGGTATTTCAATAAAAAATGATGAAATCGGTTTCAATACCGATACCGAAATAAACATTTCATTAGCCTATAAATTAACAATAGGTAATGGCACTTTGGGTATTGGAATAAAAGGAGGAATAGCAAGTACTAGCATATCAGGAACATGGGAATATCCCTATAGTACTGGTCCACAATCTGATGATCCAGCTATTCCAAAAGAACAAAGTGGTCTTGCAATAGGTGATTTTGGCTTTGGATTATTCTATAAGACACCGGATTTATATTTTGGAATATCAAGCACGCATTTACTTGAGGCTGAATATGATTTGACTCAGGGTAAATCTGCTCTCGTCCGACATTATTATGTAACAGCAGGATATAATATCCCTTTAACTAATCCATTATTGGATTTCAAACCATCTGTTTTAGTCCAATCTGATGGAGCATATTCACAGTTAAGTATTAATGCATTAATCGAATACAATAAAAAACTATGGGGTGGCGTTTCTTATAGAACCGATAATGCAATTATTGGAGTTATAGGTATCGAATTATTTAATTGGGTTAAAGTAGGTTATTCTTACGACTTTGTAACATCAGACATGATGGATTATAATGACGGTTCACACGAGATTATGATGGGTTTTAGTTTCGATATGAGAAAAGAAAAATCACCCGAGCGTTATAAAAGTATTAGATTTTTATAATTATAAATGAGTACAAATTGAATTATTATTATTATTTTGCAAAATAAATATTTTAGATATTATGAAAAAATTACTTGTTCTAGGTGTTCTATTGGTCCTTTCATTCAGTTGTAGCAAATACAATAATGGAGAGTTAACCGGAGTTCAAGAGAGAAGTGGATGGTTCGAACCACAACCATACGGTATGGCATTCGTTCCTATGGGTAGTTTTAATATGGGTCCAAGCGATCAGGATGTAACTTGGGCAATGACAAGTTACTCAAAAACTGTTTCTGTGGATGCTTTCTGGATGGATGAAACTGAAATCACAAATAATGAATACCGACAATTTGTATATTATGTTAGAGATTCTATCATGAGAAGAAAACTTGGTGAACAAATTGAGGATTTTCTTATTGCAGAAGATCAATTTGGTAATCCAATAGATCCTCCAACTCTTAATTGGGAAACTGAAATAGATCCTCAGGATGAAGAACAAGTAGAAATTATTAAAGAAATGTATCTTGCAGAACATGAACGATTTTATAGAAGAAAAGAAATTGATACCCGAAAACTAATGTTCGAATATTATAGGGTTGATATGCAACAAGCTGCAATAAAATCAAATAGATATAATTTTGATACTAAAGAATATTCTGGAACAGCAATAAATGCTCAAGGAGAAATTATGGACATTGAAGATCGTTCTGCATTTGTTTTACGCGATGTAATAAATGTTTATCCTGACACACTTGCTTGGATTAGCGATTTTACATATTCATATAACGAGCCATATACAAATATGTACTTTTGGCATCCATCTTATGATAATTATCCTGTTGTTGGTGTTACCTGGAAGCAAGCTAGAGCATTTACTGTTTGGAGAACACAATATTTAAATGATTTCTTAATGAAAGCAGGTGACGGTTTTGTGCAAGATTTTCGTCTTCCAAGTGAAGCAGAGTGGGAATACGCATCAAGAGGAAACCTTGACCTTTCAATGTATCCTTGGGGTGGTATGTATACCAGAAATAAACAAGGTTGTTTTCTTGCCAACTTTAAACCTTTGCGAGGTAATTATATTGACGATGGTGGTTTAATTACTGTTGCTGTTGGAAGTTATTCGCCAAACGAATATGGTTTGTTTGATATGTCTGGTAATGTTTCAGAATGGACTGCAAATGCATTTGACGAATCAGCATATACATTTATGCATGATATGAATCCGGATTATAAATATGAAGCATTACCTGACGATCCTGCATCAATGAGAAGAAAGGTTATTCGCGGTGGTTCATGGAAAGATATTGGATATTTTTTACAAAATGGTACTAGAGCATACGAATATCAAGATTCAGCTAAATCTTATATTGGATTCAGATGTGTTAGGTCATATCTTGGTTCAAACTAAAAGATCATTAATATTTAACTTAAAAGCTTTGTGTTATGATTAATATGTCAGAATTAGTTCAGAGTACGATCTGGAAAAAGTTTATGGCTAAGCTTTACGGTTGGGGAGCCTCACTCGTAATATTGGGCGCATTGTTTAAACTTATGCACTGGCCATTTGCTTCGGCAATGCTTATTATTGGTATGACAACAGAAACAATTATATTTTTCTTTTCTGCATTCGAACCAATACACGAAGATGTTGACTGGACATTGGTTTATCCTGAACTAGCAGGGATAAGCGAAGACGAAGATTTTATACAAGAAAGAGGAAAAATTAAAGAGAGTGTACGAAGTGAAGGAGGATTTGGGAAACTGGATGAAATGCTTCAAAATGCTGAAATAACTCCAGAGTTATTTGATAAGCTTGGTAAAGGATTGAAAAATCTAAATCAAACAACACAAAATTTGATGCATGTTTCTGATGCAGCACAAGCTACAAATCAGTTTGTTGAACATTTACAAACAGCTTCTGAATCTGTTTCAACAATGGCTGAATCTTATAGCAATTCTTCTCAACAATTATCTGGTTCAGTTAATGGTCTTATTAATTCTTACAAAAATTCAGCTGATTTAATCAACGAATCAGGAAAAAACATAGCAGATCAATTTTCTCAAACTAGTCAGACTTTTATTGAGAATTATAAATCAATTGATGAAAAAATACAAGCGAATATTTCAAATATTACAAATGGAAATAAGTCATATAATGAAAAGCTTGAATTAATAAATAAAAATCTTTCTGCTCTAAACTCTGTTTATGAACTTCAACTTCAAAATACAAATGAACAGGTTAAAAATTCAACTGTATTAACTGGCGAGATGAATCAGATAATGAGTAATCTTAAAGGTTCTGTTGATGAGACAAAGGTTTATAAAGAAGAAATTTCAAAATTAAATAAAAATCTGTCAGCGCTAAATTCAGTTTATGGTAATATGCTTTCAGCAATGAATATCGTAAATAATAGTTAGATTAGAAAAATATTTATATTATGGGTCACGGTAAAGAAACTCCCAGGCAAAAAATGATTGGCATGATGTATTTAGTGTTAACAGCTATGTTAGCATTAAATGTGTCTGCAGAAGTACTTGAGGCTTTTGGTGCTGTTGATGAAGGTCTTAAAAAAACTACTGTAAATTATTCTGAAAAAAATATTGTATTATATAACGATTTTAACAAACAATTTGCTCAAAATGAAACTAAAGTCAGACCTTGGAAAGAAAAAGCCGATGAAGTAAAAAAACGTTCTGATGAAATATATGAGTATATTCAAGAGCTTAAGAGAATAATTGTTACTGCTAATGGTCAAGGAATAGATAAAGGCGACAAATCTGCAATAGAAGAAGATGGTGAAATTGATTTCGAAAAACTAGAAGGGAAAGATAAATTTGATAACCCTTCTATGATTTTATTAGGAAGTAATAGAGATGGAAAAGCATTCGAATTAAGAGAAAAAATAAAAGATTATAAAGAATATTTAGAAACACTTGTTGATGAAGATGATGTTCGAATACGTCATTCTTTAGAAAGTAATCTAGGTACTGAGAATCCACCTCCAGCAAAAGATGGGACAGAAAGATCGTGGGAAGTAAAGTATTTTGAATCAATGCCATTGGCTGCAGTTATGCCTTTATTAACAAAATTGCAAGTTGACATTCGAAATTCCGAATCAGAAATAGTACAATATTTACTTACACAGATTAATGCAGGGTCGTTCTCATTTAATAAGCTAGAACCAACAGTTATTCCAAATACAAATTACGTTTTAGAAGGAAATGCTTATAAAGCAGATGTTTTTCTTGCAGCTGTTGATACTCTTAATTTACCAATTGTTTATGTTGGCAGATATGATTCAGTTCGGCTAGATGATGGTTCATTTGATTACAGAATGGTTGGTAGTTATGATTCATTAGATATTCTGGATGGTAAAGGTAAATTTAGTGCTTTAAGTAATAGATTAGGTAAACAAGATTGGGGTGGTATAATTAAACTTAGAGGCCCCGATGGAAATTTCATTAAAAAAACATTTAAACGTACGTATACTGTTGCCAAACCAAACTTAGTTGTATCTCCTACAAAAATGAATGTTTTTTATGTTGGTGTAGATAATCCTGTAAGTATATCAATTGCAGGTATTGCAGGTGATAAAATTGAACCATCTATTACAAATGGGAAAATAATTAAAAAAGGTGATGGTGAATTCATTGTAAATGTAAACCGCCCTGGAAATAGTTTAATTACTGTTGTTGCAAATATTGATGGGACACGAAAATCTATGGGTGTTGCTTCATTTCGTGTAAAAGCATTACCTGATCCAGTTGTTAAAGTTGCTGGTAAACAAGGTGGGAAAATTGAAAAAAATGTTCTTAATGCTCAAGCCGGGGTTTTTGCAGTAATGGATAACTTCGACTTTGAACTTGAATTTAAAATTATTGATTTTAGCGTCTCTACTACTGATAAAGGAGGGTATTATATTGTGCAAAAAGCAACAGGAAATAAATTCACTCCAGCTCAGTTTAATATGCTTAAAGAAATTAAAAGAGGACAACGTGTGAATATTGAAGATGTTAAAGCTGTTGGACCTGATGGAAGTGTTAGAAATCTTGCATCAATTGTATTTGAAATTATTTAACTAAAAGAAATATATATGAAAAGGTTTTTTGTTATTCTGCTTGTAGTTGGGTTATCATTAACCCTCTTTAACAATAAACAGACTTATGCTCAAAATGTAAATGATAATATTTATGTTAAAGAAAATATTCCGGGTAAAAGACCTGTTCCATTCCCTTTATTAAGAGAAGCAGATATAATGTGGTCAAAAAAAGTGTGGCAGGTAATCGATTGCAGAGAAAAAATGAATCATATTTTTTATTATCCTACTGCTGATATTGATGATAGAAAAAGCTTAATCAGCGTATTAATTTATGCCATAAATAACGAAGGTCTTACTATTTATCGTGATGATGAATTTAAACAACTAATGACCCGAGACGAAGTTTATGAAAAGTTTGATGCTTTACCTGACACTCAACAAGTAACTGATCCTGAAACCGGAGAGCTTACTTCTAGAGTTATTGAAGGTGAAGTTAAATTTGAAGAAGTAACTAAATACGAATTAAAAGAACAGTGGTATTTCGATAAGCAACATTCAATCATGCGAGTTCGAATTTTAGGTATATGTCCTATTAGAGTTTGGGTTGATCCTGAAACAGGACAAGCTAGAAAAGCTCGTACTTTTTGGGTTTATTTTGACGAAGCAAGACCATTATTTGCAAAACAAGAAATTTTTAATCGAAACAATGATGCTCAACGCATAAGCTTTGATGATATATTTTGGCAACGAAGATTTACTAGTTATATCGTTAGAGAATCGAATGTTTACGATAACCGTGAAATTTCAGGATATATGCAAGGAGTTCATAATTTGTTAGAAGCAGAAAAGATTAAACAAGATATTTTCAATATTGAGCATGATTTATGGGAGTTTTAATCTAATATAAGTTATAAAAAAACCGAAGAAATTTTTCTTCGGTTTTTTTGTGTC
>MENE01000180.1:22676-28487 GCA_001769005.1 Bacteroidetes bacterium GWA2_31_9b
CCACCCCTGAGCTTTTAACTCAATTGAGTGACCACTTTCTGTAATTAATAAAGTCCCATTGTTTTTATCGGTAATATGTCCAATAGGAATAATTAATGATTCATTTCTAATTTTTTCAAAATCGGATATGCCTAGAGTAAAAAGCAATTCGTAATCTTCACCACCATTTAATGCAGCAATTAAAGGTTCAAAATTAAATTCACGAGCCATTTTATCTGTATTCAAATCAATAGGAATCTTTTCCTGAAATATTTTACATCCTACTTCTGACTTATTACAAATATGAAGTAATTCTGATGATAACCCATCAGATATATCGATCATAGCAGTAGGTGTGATTTTTAATTTATTAAAAAGCTCAACTACATCTTTACGAGCTTCTGGTTTAAGTTGACGTTTTAATATGTAGTCATAACCTTCTAAATTTGGTTGGGCGCCATTTGTACTTTTAAATATTTCTTTTTCTCTTTCGAGGAGTTGTAAACCCATATAGGCTGCGCCTAAATTTCCTGTAACACAAATAATATCATTTTTCTTTGCAGTACTTCTTAATGTTAATTTCTCTTTACTCGTTTCGCCTATTGCTGTTATACTAATAACCAACCCGGTTAAGGAAGTTGATGTGTCACCTCCGATTAAGTCTACATTATAAACTTCGCACGCGAGTTTTATTCCTTCATATAATTGTTCAAGATGATCTACAGAAAATTTAGCTGATACTCCAATTGAAACTGTTATTTGCTTTGGAATAGCATTCATGGCATAAACATCAGATAGGTTTACCACTACAGCTTTATATCCCAAATGTTTTAATGGTGTATAAATTAAATTAAAATGTACTCCTTCTAAAAGTAAGTCGGTTGTTACAACAATGGTTGATTTGCCATAACTCAACACTGCAGCATCATCGCCTATACCTTTGAATGTGTTTTTTTGTTTAAGTATTATATCATTGGTTAAATGGTCAATTAATCCAAATTCTCCCAGTTCTGCTATTTCTCTTGGTTTTTTATCTGTCATTTTTGTTAAAAATTGATATATATCATTAAAAAAAAAGATTAAACAATCTTAGTATATTTGTTGTATTATATTAGATATATTTACACATTATTTAGAATTAATCTTAATTAACATACTAATTCTTTTTGAATTGCAATTTTGCAAAGTTATGGAAAAAGATCAAGATAAAATATTAAACGAAGTAACACAAAGCGAATATAAATATGGTTTTGTATCTGATATTGAGAGCGAATCTATAAGCAAAGGATTAAGCGAGAGTGTAGTTCGATTAATATCACAGAAAAAAAACGAACCTGAGTTTATGCTTGAGTTTCGTTTAAAAGCATTTCGCTATTGGCAAAAAATGAAAATGCCTGAATGGGCACATCTTCAAATACCAGAAATAAAATATCAGGATATTATTTATTATTCTGTACCTAAACAAAAAGTATCTGGACCACAAAGTATAAATGATATTGATCCTGAACTAAAAGCTACTTTCGATAAATTAGGGATTTCGTTAGATGAACAAAAAAGATTATCAGGAATAGCTGTAGATGCTGTTATGGATAGTGTTTCCGTTAAAACTACCTTTAAAGAAAAC
Organism: Bacteroidetes bacterium GWA2_31_9b; assembly: GCA_001769005.1. GTDB lineage: Bacteria > Bacteroidota > Bacteroidia > Bacteroidales > UBA12077 > UBA12077. The sequence goes on from MENE01000180.1 coordinate 24,280, forward strand.
CTTGCTGAACTAGGAATCATTTTTTGTTCGTTTAGTGAGGCTGTACAGGAACATCCAGATTTGGTAAAAAAATACATGGGATCAGTAGTTCCCTACACCGATAATTTCTTTGCAGCACTTAATTCTGCTGTATTTAGCGATGGTTCGTTTTGCTATATTCCAAAAGGAGTTCGATGTCCAATGGAATTATCAACATACTTTAGAATAAATGCTGCTAATACAGGCCAATTTGAGCGTACATTAATTGTTGCAGAAGATGATTCTTATGTGAGTTATCTTGAAGGTTGTACCGCTCCAAAAAGAGACGAAAATCAACTACATGCTGCTATAGTTGAAATCATTGCAAATAAAAATGCGTATGTTAAATATTCAACCGTTCAAAATTGGTATCCTGGCGATAAGAATGGATTAGGAGGTATATACAACTTTGTTACTAAACGAGGTAAGTGCGCCGGAGAAAATTCAAAAATATCATGGACTCAAGTAGAAACAGGTTCTGCAGTTACATGGAAATATCCAAGTTGCATTCTTTTAGGCGATAATTCTGTTGGTGAATTCTATTCAGTTGCAGTTACAAATAATCATCAACAAGCAGACACAGGTACAAAAATGATTCATATCGGGAAAAATACAAAGAGTACGATTGTATCAAAAGGGATTTCAGCAGGTTTCAGTAATAATAGTTACAGAGGATTAGTAAAAGTTACTAAGAATGCTACAAATGCACGAAATTACTCTCAATGCGACAGTTTACTTTTAGGTGATAAATGTGGAGCACATACATTTCCATATATTGAAGTAGATAATAAAGACTCAATTGTCGAACACGAAGCTACGACTTCAAAAATTGGTGAAGATCAAATATTTTACTGCAATCAACGAGGAATAAAAACCGAAGATGCTATTGGCTTAATTGTAAATGGATATGCAAAAGAGGTTTTAAACAAACTCCCAATGGAATTTGCTGTTGAAGCGCAAAAATTATTACAAATAAGCCTTGAAGGTAGTGTAGGATAAATAGTATTGAAAAAGTAAAAGAAGATTTAAATTAAATAATTATGTTAAGTATCAAAAATTTGCATGCAAATATAGAAGGTAAAGAGATACTAAAAGGTATAAACCTGGAAGTAAAAGCAGGCGAAGTACATGCGATTATGGGTCCTAATGGTTCAGGAAAAAGCACTTTGGCGTCTGTACTTGCCGGAAAAGAAATGTTTACAGTTACCGAAGGGAAGGTAACATATATGAAACAAGACTTATTTGAATTGTCGCCAGAAGAAAGAGCTAGCGAAGGAATATTTCTTGGATTTCAATATCCAATAGAAATTCCCGGAGTTAGCATGGTCAACTTTATGAAAACTGCTGTTAATGAGCAACGTAAACATAAAGGATTAGAACCATTATCATCATCCGATTTTTTAAAACTGATGCGTGAAAAGAAAGAATTGGTTGAGTTGGATACAAATCTTACAAACAGATCGGTTAATGAAGGTTTTTCTGGAGGTGAGAAAAAGAGAAATGAAATATTTCAAATGGCAATGCTCGAGCCAAAGTTAGCAATACTTGACGAAACCGATTCAGGACTCGATATCGACGCTTTAAGAATTGTTGCTAATGGTGTAAATAAACTAAAATCACCAAATAATGCCACTATTGTTATAACTCACTATCAAAGATTACTTGATTATATAATTCCCGATTATGTTCATGTACTTTATGATGGAAAAATAATACGTTCCGGAGGAAAAGAACTGGCTTATGAGCTTGAAGAAAAAGGATATGAGTGGTTAATAAAAGGTGTTACTGTTTAATAAGTTAAATAGTATTTTCAGATTTAAAAAGCAATTACATGAGTTCAGAAATTGTAAATATTGATATTAAAGATAAACTGCTTGATTTGTATCATACAAACCACGAAACATTAAAAAGTAGTTCTCCCGATTATATAAATATAATTAGAGAAAAAGCAATTGAGCAGTTTAAAAAATTAGGTTTCCCTGATAAAAAGAACGAAAACTATAAATATACTGACCTGAAAAAGGAATTTGATAATGGTTATAAAACCTATTTATCTCAAAATAATATCAAATTTGAAATAAAAGATATTTTCAGTTGCGATGTTCCAGATCTCAATACCAAAGTTATTTTATTGCTCAACGGATGGTACTATGATAGAGAAAATCTCTTAATTGAGTTACCAGAAGGAGCTATTATTGGCAGTTTTCAAAAAGCTACTGAAGTATATCCTGAATTAGTGAAAAAGCATTTTGCACAATATGCCGATACTGAAAAAGAAGGATTAGTTGCATTAAATACAGCATTTGTAAAAGATGGAATTTTTCTTTACGTTCCGAAAGGAGTTGTAATTGAAAAACCAATCCAAATTATTAATGTATTAATGGATGAAGTTGAGGGTTTTACACAACATCGCAATCTTTATATTCTTGAAGAAAACAGTCAGGCTTCCATTGTTGTATGCGACCATACATTATCTGCAAATAATTTTTTAACCAATTCTGTTGCTGAATTTTTTGTAGGACAAAATGCACAATTAGATTATTCCAGAATACAGAACGAACACAATGGTTCTAAACAAGTTTCACATTTGTTTTTTCATCAGGAAAGAGATAGTAATGTAACTGCAAATACTATTTCACTTCATGGTGGATTAATCCGAAATAATATATCGGTACTTTTAAATGGCGAAGGTTGCGAGAATAATACCTATGGATTGTATTTAACAGATAAAGGCCAACATATCGATAATTATGTATTTATTGATCATGCAAAGCCTAATTGTATTAGCAATCAGTTATTTAAAGGGGTGCTTGATGATTTTGCAACAGGTGCATTTAGTGGTAAAATATTAGTTCGTAAGGATGCTCAGAAAACTCAGGCTTTTCAGGCAAATAAAAATATTCTGTTAACCGATGATGCTGATATAAAAACTCGTCCACAACTTGAGATTTATGCCGATGATGTTAAATGTAGTCACGGTGCTACAGTTGGACAACTCGACGAAAATGCGTTATTTTATATGCGTGCTCGTGGAATCAATAAAAAAGAAGCAAAATTATTGCTGATGTATGCATTTGCTCATGAAGTAATTCAGAAAATTCGTGTTCCTGCATTAAAAGATCGTATTAACGATTTAGTTGAAAAACGTCTCAGAGGTGAACTCTCAAGATGTAATTCATGTCAGATGCATTGTTGTAACGCTTAAAATTTAAATCACTTGAGCCTAGATATTCAAAATATAAGAAACGATTTCCCCATTTTAAAACAAGAGATTTACGGTAAACCTCTCGTTTATTTTGATAATGGGGCAACAACTCAAAAACCTCAGGTTGTAATTGACGAAGAATTGAAAATTTATTCTCACGAAAACAGTAATATTCATCGTGGGGTGCATTATTTAAGCGAACAACTTACTCAGCGTTTCGAAGATGCCCGAAAGATAGTTCAGAATTTTATAAATGCTCATCACGATTATGAGATCATTTTTACCAGTGGAACTACTCAATCTATAAATACAGTTGCATATTCTTTTGGAGAACGTTTTGTCTCTGATGAAGACGAAATAATAATTTCAACATTGGAACACCATTCGAATATCGTTCCATGGCAGTTGCTTTGTGAGCGAAAGAATGCAAAACTAAAAGTAATTCCGGTTAACGATAATGGAGAAATAAGTATTGAAGATTTTCAGGAATTAATCTCTAAAAAAACAAAAATCATTGCAATAACTCATGTTTCAAATGCATTAGGAACTGTAACTGATATAAAAAAAATTATTGAAATTGCACATCATCATAATATTCCTGTTTTGGTTGATGGAGCCCAAAGTATTCAACATGGTCGCATTGATGTTCAGGATTTAGATTGTGATTTTTTTGTTTTCTCAGGTCACAAACTATATGGACCAACAGGAATAGGAGTACTTTATGGTAAAGAAAAATGGCTAAATAAAATGCCTCCATTCTTGTCGGGAGGAGAAATGATTAAAAAAGTTACTTTCGAAAAAACAAGTTTTAATGAGCTGCCTTTTAAATTCGAAGCCGGAACACCTAATTATGTTGGAGCTATTGGAATGGCTAAAGCGATAGAATATTTAAATTCTTTTGGTATAGAAGAGATTGCTGCATATGAAAAAGAATTGTTGACTTATGCAACAGAGAAACTCACATCAATAAAAGGATTACGGATTA
>MENE01000181.1:0-4006 GCA_001769005.1 Bacteroidetes bacterium GWA2_31_9b
ACACCAAATAAAGGGTATCTTGATGTAGGACGCATTGATTCTGAAATCATGTACAACAAACTTATGAATGAGTTTAAATGGGGCAATATGAATAATCCTGATATTTGGATGGATCATACAATTGTTAGAACCGTTTCTGTTATGCGAATTCGTAATAATTTCAATCGCCTTGCTCAACAGCTTAAATCAGAAGGAAAGAGAGATTCTGCAATTGCTGTTCTTGATAGATGTATGGAATTAACACCTCATTTCAATATTCCTTATGATTTATTTACTCTAGATATAATTGAATCGTATTATGAACTTGGAGCAATAACTAAAGCTGATAAATTAACTGAAGAATTTGCAAATATTACCGAGAAAGAATTGAATTATTATTTTTCAGTACCAGAAAAGTTTGCAGCATCACTTGATTATGAACAGCGATTATCTATTCATATTTTGCAACGACTGAAAGATTACACACAACGATTGGGGAATAAGGAGTTGAGTATGAAGATTGACGCTGCATTAAATAATGCCTTTTCATTATATCAGCAGTAATTAATTAGGTTATATAAAATGAAATGTCCGGGATGTTTTAATTTTCGGACATTTTATTTTTCAACCACAATTTTTATCAATAGAAAAAGTTTCGTTCTTTTTTCATTTTTTTATTCGAATTATAATTTATACTTTTGCACGATGTAATTTTTTGAAGCTAAAGTGAATTATATAAATAAATATCGCATTGCATATCAGGGTTTAAGCGTAGGATTACACGAATTTGATTTTGATATAAACGATAAGTTCTTTGAGAGCATAGAATATTCAGAAATTACAAAAGGTCAACTCACAGCGCAGGTTCTCGTTAATAAGTTATCTCAAATGCTTGAGTTAACAATTAAAATTAATGGAACAATTGAAGTTTGCTGCGATCGTTGCCTTGAAGATTTTAATCTGCCAATTTCATTTTCGGGAATTTTATTTGTAAAATTTTCAGGATCTGAAAAAGACCTTGATGATAATGTTATTTGCTTATCACCAGAAGAAAATGAAATAAATCTAGCACATTATATCTACGAAAGTATAAATTTAAGTATTCCTTTAAAAAGAGTACACCCTTTAAATAAAAACGGGAAATCACAATGCAATCCCGAAATGATTAAAAAGATTAAAGAACATCAAATAAATGCCCCAATAGACGAGGATGTTGATCCACGGTGGGACGAGTTAAAAAAATTAATGGAAAACAATAATAACAAGTAGAAATGGCACATCCAAAGAGAAAAACATCGAAAACTAGAAGAGACAAAAGAAGAACACATATTAAAGCAGTAGTTCCAACTGTTGCTTCATGTTCAAACTGTGGTGCAACACATCTTTATCACAGAGTATGTCCAGAGTGTGGATTTTATAAAGGACAATTAGCTGTAGAAAAAGAAGTTAAAGCATAATTCTTATTAAATTCAGCTCGAATGAGAATTGGTATAGATATCATGGGCGGAGATTTTGCTCCTGAAGCGGCAGTTTTAGGAGCAATTTTAGCTCATAAGGAACTCTCTGAGAATGAACGATTGGTACTTATCGGTGATCAGTTAAAAATAAGAGAGATTCTAAAACGAGAAAATGTAAGCAGCGATAACTTTGATATAGTACATGCAAGTGAAGTTATTGAAATGGGAGATCATCCCGCCAAAGCATTTTCAAGAAAATCAGATTCAAGTATAACCGTTGGATTTCATTTGCTTGCATCTGGCAATATCGACGGATTTGCTAGCGCAGGAAATACAGGCGCTATGCTTGTTGGTGCAATGCAAGCTGCTAAATCTATTCCTGGAGTTATTCGTCCGGTTATTACAGCTGCAATACCAAAACCTAATGGAGGTTTTTCCATTATGCTTGATGTTGGAATTAACCCCGACGCTAAACCTGATGTACTTTATCAGTATGCCATGTTAGGATCTATATATGCCGAAAATGTTTATGGTATTAAGAATCCCAAAGTGGCTCTTATGAATATAGGATCTGAAGAAGAAAAAGGAAACCTAGTTACAAAATCTGCTTTCGAACTTATGAAAGACTCAACAGATTTCAATTTTGTTGGAAATGTTGAAGGAAATAATATTTTCGACGAAGATAAAGCTGATGTTATTGTTTGCGATGGTTTTGTTGGGAACATAATTCTTAAAGAAGCTGAGGCTTTTTACGTTTTAATTAAGAAAAGAAAAATTACCGATGAGTTTTTCGAGAAATTTAATTATGAAAATTATGGTGGTACTCCAATATTAGGAGTAAATAAAAACATTGTAATCGGACATGGTATTTCTCGTGAAAAAGCAATAAAAAATATGATTCTGCATACAAAAATTGTTGCAGAAGCCCGACTTTCCGATAAAATTAAGGAGGCTTTTAAATGACAAAATTACGAGCAACAATAACTGGTATTGGAGCATTCGTACCTGAATATATTCTTACAAATGATGAATTAAGTAAAATGGTCGATACTACCGATGAGTGGATTATGACTCGTATCGGTATTAAAGAACGACACATCATTAAAGAAAAGGGTGAAGGCTCATCTTTTGTTGGAGCAAACGCTGTAAAAGAATTGCTAAGAAAAACAAATACATCTCCAGATGAAATTGATTTGCTAATCTGTGCTACTGTTACTCCCGATCATCAATTTCCTGCAACTGCAAATATTATTAGCGATAAAGTAGGTATTAAAAATGCATTTAGTTTTGATTTAAATGCAGGGTGCTCTGGTTTCTTATATGCACTAACTACTGCATCAAAATTTATTGAGACAGGAGCTTGCAAAAAAGTAATTGTTGTTGGAGCAGAAAAAATGTCATCTATTGTTGATTATACTGATCGTTCAACATGTCCAATATTTGGTGATGGTTCTGGCGCTGTATTATTAGAGCCAACAACTGAAGAGTTTGGTATTATCGATACAAAACTACAAGTTGACGGTGTTGGAAGAGTTCATTTACATCAAAAAGCCGGAGGCTCTGTTGCACCATCTTCTCACGAAACAATTGATGCACGACAACATTTTATTTATCAGGAAGGACAACCTGTTTTTAAGTGGGCTGTTTCAAAAATGGCTGATGTATCTGTTGAAATCATGGAAAGAAACGGGATCACACCAGAGAAATTAACCTGGCTTGTACCTCATCAGGCAAATATGCGTATTATTGAAGCAACTGCTAACCGTATGGGTATTAGCAAAGATCAGGTTATGATAAATATTGAACGTTACGGTAATACAACAGCTGCAACTCTTCCTTTGTGTTTATGGGAATGGGAATCTAAGCTGAAAAAAGGAGATAATATTATTCTTGCTACTTTCGGTGCTGGTTTTACCTGGGGTGCAATGTATCTGAAATGGGGTTACGATGGGAAAAATGTAAAAAAATAATTGTGTTATATATTATCGAAAAATCCGAAGAATAATTCTTCGGATTTTTTTATACTTTAATTTGTTTGTTTTAAAATACCTTTTTCAACTTCTCTGCAATTAAATCATCATTCAATTCATTTATACATTTAAAATGCTTTTTTGGGCATTCTTTAAAACCTATTTTAGTACATGGTCGGCACTTTAATCCTTTAATTTCAAAAATCTCAGAATCTGGATGAGACTTGTATGGGTACATTCCAAATTCTGGTACAGTATTTCCCCAAACAGAAATAATTTTCTTTTTAAAAGCTGCTGCAATATGCATTAATCCTGTATCGGGAGTTAAAATAACTCTGCATTGTTTAACGATTGAAGCCGATTGATTAATATTAAATTTTCCGCAAGCATTATATGCTTTTTCACCAATTTCAATTCTTATACTTTCTGCCTCGTCATTATTTTCCGAACCTCCGAGGAATATTAGTGGCAAGTCCGTTTTTTTGCAAATAGATATTATTTTTTCTTTGGTTAACCGCTTTGTATTATGAAAAGCTCCAATAACTACTGCTATGTAACCATTCCTAAATATTTCAGGAAAAATACTTAATTCAACTTCAT
>MENE01000181.1:4187-4523 GCA_001769005.1 Bacteroidetes bacterium GWA2_31_9b
TTTTAATCTGTATGTTCTCAGATTGTGGTGAAGATCAATAATATGATCAAAGTGTTCATCTTTAAGCTCTTGAATTGTTTCTGTCAATGAGTTTTTTAAAACATGGACTTTCTCAATATAAGGGTTGTTTTCGACTAAAGACCTGAACTGTGGTTTTGTTATGTAATGAATTTCTGCATTCGGAAGCTGTTTTTTTAAGTTTCTAACCACTGGGGTAGTTAGAACAATATCGCCAATAGAACTGAAGCGAATGATTAAAAATCTGACATTTTGCATGTGATAAGAATACTGTTATTTAATTTTACTAAAAAACATGGTTAAGGCTAGCCAATATTC
>MENE01000181.1:4591-12232 GCA_001769005.1 Bacteroidetes bacterium GWA2_31_9b
ATATTGTTTTTATAGAGGGATGAACCAAACTGAGCATATCAACAATAAAGGGGTTTTCTCTTTTAGAAGAAGCTATAAATATCGGTTTTTGAAAGTCAACTAATTTTTCCTTTACAAAAAATTGATCTGTAAAAAACTCCCCGGGACTAAATGCTATGACTGCTTTTACATCTGGATTGTCTTTAGCAATAACCAGGCATAAAGATGCTGAAAAAGAACTTCCAAATAAAATTACAGGTTTTTTGCTACGTTCTTTTGCCCAACGAATCGCTGCAAGAATATCTTTTTCTGAACTTAAATAATCTGTAGGGAATCCTTTTTGAACTGCAAGTAATGCGGTATTATTTTGGATATAATTTACTTCTCCACCAGATCGTAAATCTACAGCTAAACAATTGTATCCAAATTTTATGATTTTTTGGGTTGTTTCTTTATATTCACCTCTACTGAAACCTGCCTGATGAAATAAAAGAATGTATGGTTTTTTTGCATCTATTTCATATAAATCTGCAGTAATTAATAAACCATCGTCTGCAGTAATAATAATTTTTTCCTGTGAATGTAAATTCCAGCTAATTAATAAAAGACTTAAAATAAATAAAAATCTCATGTAATTCTTATTCTTAAACTATTGATTCTGCAAGTATAATAACGTTGCCTCCTTTAACCTCTATAACTCCTCCGTTGATATTAAAAAAAAGCTCGGTACTACCTTCAACAATTTTTATACGGCCTTTTTCTAAAGTTGAAATAATTGGTGCATGATATTCTAAAACTTCGAACAATCCTTTGCTCCCGGGTACCTGAACAACATTCACTTTACCTGAATATATTTTTTTATCGGGAGTAATTATTTCTAAGTTCATAATTTAAAAATTGTAACTATATTTAAAGGTAGTCTTATTATTTATAATGAACAACTTACAATTAAAATAATGCTATTGCTTTTTTTTAGCCTGAGCAAACATATTTTCTCCTTTTTCAATTGCTTGTTCAATTGTTCCAACAAGTTGGAATGCTGCTTCAGGATATTTGTCAACTTTACCATCGAGAATCATTTGAAATCCTTTAATAGTATCTTCAATAGAAACAAGTTCTCCCTTAAGTCCAGTAAATGCTTCAGCAACATGGAACGGTTGTGACAAGAACCTTTGAACTCTTCGTGCACGATGAACAACCAGTTTATCTTCCTCTGAAAGTTCGTCCATTCCAAGAATTGCAATTATATCCTGTAACTCTTTATATCGCTGTAATATTTCTTTAACTCGTTGTGCTGTATTGTAATGTTCTTCGCCTACAACATCGGGGGATAATATGCGTGATGTGGAATCAAGTGGATCAACCGCAGGATAAATACCTAATTCTGAAATTTTTCTGCTTAAAACAGTTGTTGCGTCAAGATGTGAGAATGTTGTAGCAGGAGCAGGATCGGTTAAGTCATCTGCAGGTACATAAACAGCTTGAACAGATGTAATAGAACCATGTTTTGTTGATGTAATTCGTTCCTGCATCATTCCCATTTCTGTAGCCAATGTAGGTTGATACCCAACGGCAGAAGGCATTCGGCCTAACAAAGCAGACACTTCAGATCCTGCCTGAGTAAATCGGAAAATATTATCGATAAAAAACAAAATGTCATTTCCTTTTTCTGAATTTGTATCACCATCGCGAAAAGATTCAGCAAGAGTTAGACCAGTTAAAGCAACAGTAGCCCTTGCACCAGGAGGTTCATTCATCTGACCAAAAACTAAGCTTGCCTGAGATTTCTTTAATTCATTATAATCAATTTTAGATAAATCCCAGCTTCCTGCTTTCATGCTTTCTTCAAACTCTTTCCCATATTTAATAACACCTGATTCTATCATTTCTCGTAAAAGGTCATTTCCTTCACGGGTTCTTTCACCTACACCAGCAAAAACGGTTAATCCGGAATAAGCTTTAGCAATATTATTAATCATTTCCATGATTAAAACAGTTTTACCAACACCTGCTCCGCCAAATAAACCAATTTTCCCGCCTTTAGAATAGGGTTCAATCAGATCAATTACTTTTATTCCGGTAAATAATACTTCTTTTTCTGTAGTAAGATCAACATATTCTGGAGCTTTATTATGAATCTGGTATCCTCCGGTTTTGTCAAGGCTTCCCATTCCATCGATTGCCTCTCCAATAACATTCATTAAACGACCTCGCACTTGTTCACCAACAGGAACTTTTATTTGAGAACCTGTAATATTTACATTCATACCGCGCTGCAGACCATCAGTAGAATCCATTGCAATACACCTAACAGCATTTTCTCCAACATGTTGCTGACATTCAACAACCAGAATACTACCATCATTACGAATAATTTCTAATGCATCGTGAATATTTGGTAATTCGATTCCCGATTTTTCGAAACTTACATCGATAACAGGTCCAATAACCTGTATAATCTGACCTGACTTTTCTGACATGGGCTTAATTTTTGATGTGGTTATTAAGGCTTTCTACAAAATTAGTATAATAAAGTGAGATTTTTCTTTTTTTTGTAACAACAATACGATCTTTTTAATAATTTCGTTCTTTATTTTATAATACAATTTCATACGAAACAATTTAATAAAAGTTAAATTTTAAATTTAAGAAAAATGAAAAAGATAGTTTTAAAAATTTCTCTTGTAGCACTATTTACTGTTGCTATTTTTACAAGTCATGCAAATGCACAACCATTAAATATTGGAGGTGGATTAGTAATTGGCACTAGTTACCCTCATTTTGGGGTAAAAATAAATGGTACATATGGAATGGATTTTTTATTGAAAAATTTAAGTGGATCAGCTGCATTTACATTTTTTATTCCTTCCACACCCGGCTCTGTAACTTATAGCAGATGGGCTATAGATGTTGATGGACATTATAAATTTTACGAAATGAATAGTTTTGATTTTTACGCTCTTGCAGGTATTAATATTTCTAACTATTCAACAAAATGGGATGATTTTTTAGGTGATGTTCACAAAACAGGTGGAACAAAACCCGGATTAAATGCTGGTGCCGGAGCCATTTATAAATTTAAAGAAAACATCAAAGGTTTTGGTGAGTTTAAATACATTTTAGGAACTTACGATCAGGCAGAAATTACATTTGGAGTTTTATTTACTTTATAATTTAAAAATATTCAATTTTAATGGGGATGTCCTTCGCGGGATGTTCCCGTTTTCATTACTAATAATATGAAAACACAACATTTAAAATATTTTTTTGCAATCATTATTTTTTGTAGCTTTTTTACCTTTTGCTCATTTGCACAACCAATAACTATTGGTGGAGGTTTAATCCTTGAAACAGGACGTCCTCCTTTTGGTTTACAAGTAAAAGGAACATACGATACTGAATTTCTTTTTAAGAAATCAAGATTATCCGCTGATTTTGGATTTATGTTTCCACAAACAGTAAATCTAAGAGATTATAATCGTGCATTTTTAAATATTGATGCAAATTATGATTTTTATTCAATTAATGGATTTAACTTCTATGCGTTAGCAGGATTGAATTTTACATATTACAATAGTTCAGTATCAAAAGGATTATTGCCAGGACTTACTGCTGGAGCTGGAGTATATTATGATTTAGGAGATAAAATGAAAGCTTATAGCGAAATAAAAAACACTTTTTTCGGATACGGTGAAGCTGCATTAACTCTTGGGGTATTGTTTAACATCTAAATTAATATCATCTTTGAAAGGGTTTTTTTCCAACCTTTTTAAATACTAAAATCATGAAAATAAAATTAATATTGATCTTCATACTACTATGTGGTTTAATACATACTCCAACAAATGCACAACTTTCAAAAATTGGTGGAGGTATTGTTCTGGCTAAAGGGGGTAAGTTTTTTTATAATGATTTTGAATATTACAATAGCTCGTTTGGGGTTGATATTCGTGGTGTTTTTGACGTAAATTCACAATTTCAAATTGTTCCAGATTTTCAACTTTTTTTAACAAATACATTTGAATATCCTGCAGGAGGAGAATCAAATACAACATTATTTGCGTTTGATCTCAATGGTCATTTTATTTTAAATCCAAAACGTAAATTTATATTCTATTTATTAGGTGGATTTCATTTGGGAGGATGGAATATTAAAGACTATCATGAAGAATATCCAGAACCTGTTGACTATAATGATTTTGTTTTCGATTATGGAGTAAACCTCGGAGGAGGAATTCAGTTTAAAATTAGTCGCAAATTTGAACTTTTTGCAGAGATTAAATATCCCGTAGCAAAAACACATCAAACAATATTTACTCCAGGAATAGCTTACGTGTTTTAATTTTATTTTTCTCGTTGAATAAGTTTCTCTGTGAGTTTTTTAAGTTCAATTTTTCTTTCATCTGAAACGCTTACTTTGTTTAAAAATTCAAGAGCTTTATTATGATACTCTTGTATTTTATTTTGTGTAATGTTTTTAATGTTTATATTATCATAAATAGAGGTAATAGCTTTTACCTTTTCTTCACGTAAACAACTTTTATCATTTAAATATTTTTCTAAAATCTCTCGTTCTTTACTCTTTGCAAGTTCTTTGGCTTTAATTAGTAAAAAGGTTTTTTTGTTTGCTACAATATCACCCCCAATCATTTTTCCAAACACCTCTGTATTTCCATAAACATCTAGCAAATCGTCTTGAAGTTGAAAAGCAAGACCAATATTTCTTCCAAATTCATACAACAGTTCTGCATCAGAATTATTTGCGCCTCCAATAATTGCTCCTATTTTAAGAGCTGCAGCAAGCAGAACAGATGTTTTTAATTCAATCATTCGAATATATTCCGTTTCAGAAACCTGATCTCTATTTTCAAACTCCATATCGTACTGTTGACCTTCACAAACTTCAAGTGCAGTATTATTAAAAACAGTAAGAATTTCGTGAAGATTTGGAGATTTACATTTCAGAAAAAAATCATAGGCTTTAATAAACATAGCATCACCGGAAAGAATCGCTGTATTCTCGTTCCATTTTTTATGCACAGTAGGATTTCCTCTTCGAACATCCGCTTTGTCCATAATATCATCATGAAGTAATGTGAAATTATGGAATGTTTCTAATCCTACAGCTGCATCTATTGTCTGATTTATATCTTCTGAAAATAAATTGCACGACATTAAAACGAGTACAGGACGTATTCGTTTTCCACCAGACAGAAGTGTGTAATTTATTGGATCATACAACGAAAATGGTTCTCTTCCAATTTTATTTTCTGCAATGTAATTATTGGTTATTTCCTGTAATTCTTTTACCTTGTACATACATCATTTTTTCTTTATCAAAAATAAACATCTAATTTTATATAACAAATAGAATTAAAACTGAATCAAATTATTTGTATTGATAAAGTAAAATTCGTGTTATGATTATTGCGTGATTTTTATAGTTTTGTAACACAAATAAAATCCCCAAAAATGAACTATAGCTTTATTGATTTTTTGACACTTATTGGCGCTTTAGGATTTTTCCTATATGGAATGAAAGTAATGAGCGAATCCTTACAAAAGGTTGCCGGCGATAAGATGAGAGATATTCTCGCAAAGATGACTTCCAATCCTGTTAAAGGAGTTTTAACCGGTTTATTAATAACCGGTATTATACAGTCCTCGTCTGCAACCACAGTAATGGTAGTAAGTTTTGTAAACGCGGGCCTTTTAAACCTCATTGAATCTATTGGTGTTATTATGGGTGCCAATATTGGAACGACTGTAACCGCCTGGCTTATTTCATTATTAGGATTAAAAATAAATATCAGCATATTATCCTTACCCTTAATAGGAATTGGTTTTCCTTTACTTTTTTCGAAAAAAAACAAGACAAAATTCTGGGGAGAGTTTATTATTGGGTTTGCTATGCTTTTCATGGGATTAGATTTTTTGAAAAATTCTGTTCCAGATATTAATAAATATCCCGAAGTATTATCCTTTTTAGCAAATTATACTTCGCATGGAGTTTGGTCCTTTTTACTTTTTTTAGGCGTTGGAACTGTATTAACAATGATTATTCAATCATCGAGTGCAACTATGGCTTTAACTCTTGTAATGTGCAATAATGGTTGGATTTCATTTGATATAGCTGCCGCAATGGTATTGGGTGAAAATATTGGTACAACTATAACAGCAAATTTAGCTGCTGCAGTTGCCAATGTTTCAGCAAAACGAGCTGCCAGAGCACACCTAATGTTTAATGTTATGGGTGTTATCTGGGTTTCAATATTCTTTCAATTTTTCTTAAAGTTAATTGCTTTATTTATGTTAAAATCAGGAGGAAATTCTCCTTTTGAAGATGCTCATTCAATTCCTATTGCTTTATCTATTTTTCACTCTGCCTTTAACATAGTGAATACTCTTATTTTTATTTGGTTTACTAAATTTATTGCATTGATAGTTACCAAAATGGTGCCTCAGGGAGAAGAATCAGAAGAATTTAGATTGCAATATATTGACACGGGTTTAATGTCAACATCTGAATTATCAATTCATCAGGCTAAAAAAGAAATTTTGGTTTATGCTCAACGAGTAGAAAAGATGTTTGGATTGGTGGAGGAAATGTTTAATGAAACAAATGAGAAAAAGTTTTATAAACTGTACGACAAGATTGAAAAATACGAAGGAATAAGTGATCGTATGGAAGTTGAAATTGCAAACTATCTGACAAAAATATCTGAAGGAGAATTAAGTCATTTAGGCTCTAAACGGATAAAAGCACAATTAACAATTGTTTCTGAACTTGAGAGTGTTGCTGATTGCTGTTATAACCTTGCAAAAACAATGCTTCGTAAAAAAGACGGTAAAATCTGGTTTGATCAGAATCTAAGAGAGAATGTACAAAAAATGATGAGTCTTGTATCTGAGTCAATAGTTGAGATGCAAAAAAACTTAGATCACGGTTATACTAAAATCAATATTGAACATGCAAATGTTCTTGAAAGTAAGATAAATAATTATAGAGACCGTTTAAAAAAGGATCATTTACAGGGTATTGAAAAACAAGAATATAGTTATAAAACAGGAGTAGTTTATAGCGACTTATTTTCTGAATGTGAAAAATGTGCTGATTATGTGATTAATGTCTCAGAAGCTATAGAATCAATAAATAACGATTAAGACAATGGGGATTAAAATTTAATCCCCATTATCATCATATCGTCAAGCTGAGGGCGATCCCCTTGCCATTTTTCCATGTTATTTGCAAGCATTTCTTTTTGTTTGATCATTGGCTTATCAGAAATGTTAAGCAACAATTCTCTGAAGGGTTTTTGTCTGAATTTTAAACCCTCGTTACCTCCAAACTGATCAATATATCCGTCGGTAAATAAATAAAGCATATCGTTTTGATTCAACTGAAATTCTTTATTTGAGAATTCTTTATCAACCTTTACTGCATGAATACCTATAGGCATTTTATCTGGTTTCAGTTCGAAAATGGCACCATTTCTAATAATAAAAACAGGATTGTATGCTCCGGCATATTGTAAATGAAATGTTTTGCGGTCGATTATACAAAGAGATATATCCATTCCATCTTTTGAACCCATTACTCCATATTCCTGATGAAGAGAAAGAATTATATTTTTTCGTAACTGATTTAATATTTTACCAGCA
>MENE01000182.1:0-6638 GCA_001769005.1 Bacteroidetes bacterium GWA2_31_9b
CAACCTACTTCAGCACCTGAGATAGACGCATTGAATTTTACAATGTTTCCTATAAGTCCTGCTGTAGCAAGTGCTCTGAGGATTTTTATATCGGTAATATATTCTTCGCGTTTAAGATAAAACAAAATCGCAGGTAATACTCCTGACGATCCGCAGGTTGGTGCAATGGCAATTTTGCCACCACTTGCATTTTCTTCGGAAACAGCCAACGCAAAAGCAAACAACAATCCCTGATTTTGAATTGCTCCATGCGAGTTTAATGCTTTGGTGTAATAATTACTGGCTTTGCGTGGTAAGTGAATCTCTCCTGGTAAAACACCTTCGTTTTCCAAACCACGAGCAATGGTATCTTTCATAATATCCCAGACGTTGGCAAGAAAATTCCAAATTTCTGGCCCTTCACTATCCTCAACATATTCCCAGAAGGTTTTCCCTTCGCGGGTACAATATGCCATGATATCGGTAAGATTGGTAATCTGATAAATTTTTCTGTTGTTGATTATTCCATCAATATCTTTTAAATCGCCACCACCAATACTATAAACTTCCCAAGTATCAGAAACATTATTCTCAGAATTTAATGCTTCAAAAATTAACCCATTAGGATGCAGTGGTAACGACTCTTCAGGTTTCCAAATTATTTCTGCCTCATTTGGATGTAATGCTTTTATTAATGCTAAATCGGTATGGTGACCAACTCCTGTTGCTGCAAGACTTCCATATAATATGATTCTGAACTTCTTACAATTCGGATTACGTTCCTGAAAAAATGTTGCAGCTCTTACCGGACCAATTGTATGACTACTTGATGGACCATACCCTATTTTGTATATCTCTTTTATTGATTGCATTTTACCCTAAATTTAACCTGTGCAAAGCTATAAAAAGAATTGTATCAACATGCTTTTTTATCTAATTAAAAGATGGAAATTGTTATATAACAGTTAGGTATAAATATGACAGGTTTTAGATTTCATCTTAACAAGAAATTTTTATCCAAAAAATCCTGAAACTTAATTTTGTATTGTTCACTTACGGGGATATATACTTTTTCGTCAAAAATAATCCTGTTTCGTTCTATGGTAGTAATTTTACTTAGGTTTACAATGTATGAACGATGGACTCTCATAAACTGATTTTTGGGAAGAAATTTTTCCAACTTAATCATGCTGGTTAAAGACATTATTGGTTTTTGATTTACCAAATGAATACGAACATACTCGCGCATTCCTTCTATGTACTTTATGTCTGAGAGATTAATACGAATAATCTTATATTCTGATTTTATAAAAAGATATTCGTTGTTTCCTTCAATCTGATTATTTTTTTTCTCCTGGCTATCGAACCATTCTTTTGCTTTATTTACAGCAGTTAAAAAGGAATTATAACTTATCGGTTTAAGCAAATAATCCAAAGCACTCACACGAAAACCTTCAATAGCATATTCGCTGTGGGCTGTTGTAAATATTACTTTAGGTGGATTATTGAGCGTCTTAACAAAATCCATCCCATTTAAATCAGGCATATTAATATCAACAAACATTAAATCAATCTGTTCGTTTTGCATTATTTCAAGAGCCTGAAGCGCACTATCGCAAACAGCAACCATTTCAAGAAAAGGTGTTTTCTCGATATACGATTTTATCTGTTTTAAAGCCAAAGGTTCATCATCAATTGCAATGCATCTGATCATAATGGTATTGATAAGTTTATTGTAAATAAATCTTCATTGTCAATAATATCTAGATGGTAATTTTGTCCATAGATTAATTCTAAGCGCTTTCTGGTATTTTCAATTCCTATTCCCGAGAACTCAGCTAATTTAGTTTTTTCCACTTTACTATTTTGAACAACCAATAATAAACGTTCAATCCCAACAATAATATCAATAAAAATAAATGATTCGTTTTTATAACTTATACCATGTTTAAACGCATTTTCGATTATTGAAATAAAAAGAAATGGAGGAATCGTTTTTTCAGGTATTGAAGTTGGTAAATTTAGTACGATTTTGACTTTTTCGCTATATCTAAGTTTCATTAGGTTAATATAGCTTTCGAGAAACTCTATTTCTTTTTTTAATGTTGTTTTTTCCATTTCGGTTTCATACAACAAATACCGCATCATTTTCGAAAGTTTTATAATAGATTCCTTCGCTTCTTCGGTATTAATATCTATTTGTGAATGGATGTTATTTAAAGTATTCATAAAAAAGTGCGGACTAACCTGATTTCGCAAAAAAGCAAGTTGATTTTCAACATTTTCCTTTTCTAGTTTTATTCTGTTTTGTTCCGATTGAATCCATTTTACAGATACTTTAAGTCCAGTATCAAATCCAAAAATGAGAATAGAAAAAATCAGAATATTTACATAAGGAGGTATTTGTGCAGGTTGTTGACGTATGGGGAGTTGAATATTTCCCGGTCTTTGTCGTGAATGTAGAACCGGCCTTTTGCTTTCTACCCTATTTCTCATTAATAATTCCCTTTGCAATTGATTTTCTCTTAACTGCCTATTGTTTTTATTATGTAAGTATGTAGCTGAAACCGCAAATGCAATCAATAAGCTGGCACATACAACATAAAGTAATTGTTTGTTTTTAAAAAATAATTTGGGAAGTAATATAAACCGGTTTATTAAAAAAAGTATAAAAAGAACTACATGATTTCTCCAAAGATTTAGAACATGATTCCAATTTATTCCATTTTCAAATTGTCCAAGTAAAAGTGGTGATGCAAATAATATAATCCAGAAAAAAGCAATAAGAAAAATTTCGAAAAAATTAAATTTTCTTAAACTTTTTGAATGGTTAAACATATTTTTTTGAAATAATAAGTAAAAGTAAAAATAATGTATTCTTCATGATTTACCAATGCATTAAGCATTCTTAATTCAGCTGAGCAACTGTTTCCTCCTTATATTCAGGATTGGCAACAGCTGCAAAATGATTTACTTAATACTTATTTCAATTAGGAAATTATTGTATCTGTTTTTTGGGTTACTCCTTTCTTTGAGCCGGTTTGTGCGTTTGTTGAAAAATTACAAATTTTTCCTGTTGATCATCGCTTAGCAAACCTTTAACCTGTTCCTCAAATTTTTTCCTTAGAATTTCCATCTCCTCCTTGTTTTTCATTTTTACTGATTTATTTTCTTCTATTTGTTTTTTTACCTCTTCAAAATGATCAAAATATATTTTTGATATTTCTACTTTCTGGGTTTCAGTAAGAGAAAGTTCTCTTGAAAGTTCGTTTGTCAATTTAATAATTTGCGTTGAATCAGGTATTCTTGGAGGATTTTGTTCGATGGGTCGTTGAGCATATAAGCTATTCGCAACCAACACCATTAATGCCAATATAAGTAAATTAGCAATGTTTTGTTTTATCTGTTTTATCTGTTTTTTCATTTCTTTAGATTCTAAAAAGTTATTATTGTTTTTAATTCATATTTCTAACTAATCTTACGTAATTAAAAATTCGAATGGCATCGCCTTGTGGTCCGTGTCCTGTAGGAAAGTCGGAAGGATCTCCTGTTTTTGGATCGCTGCGTTGAGCTCCAGCACCATGAACATCTAACCATTCATCCATATAACCCATAGCTTTACCAAAGCTTATATATGTAGCATTACCTCCAGAGACAGTTGACCAATTTGCATGAGTAGTACCTGACCAATAATAGGGATAATCAGTTTCTCCGGCTTCGTTTGTAATTTGAGTACAGATAAATAGAGGATCAATAGCAGCAGAACTAGTTGTTTCTGGTGAACGGGTATAATCAACAATGCTTTGAAGTTCTTTTATGTCGGGCAATCGCCAGTCGGAATATCCTGCAAACTCAAAGTTTTCGGCATAACTCAATGCATTTTCCCAGATTATTCCTTCACCATTATCATTCTGCATCCACATTAATCCGGTAGCATTGTCTGTAATTGTTCCATTTCCGTTATTAGTATAATTATTTACACCATAGGTTGAATTGCCACGAACAAAGTACACATAAAATTGCTTATCAACGCTTTGACCTGGCATTGGCTCGGTAGGGTAACCTTTAATACGCCCATCTGCAAAATTCACTCCGAACATGGTTTCTGCATCCATCATTGTAGTGCTAACATAAAGTGTTGTTGTAGCAAATTGAGCATCTATTATTCGTTCACCGGCACTCATATCTCCATAATTAAAATCAAAATAATTGGTATCAATAAAAGGAATTAATCCGCTGGTAGAAGAAGCTTCGTAACCACTTGGATCTTTCCCACTAAAAATAATGAGTGAATACTGTTCTTTAATGTTTGGCAATCGCCAATCTGAATGACCAGCAAAATTTAAAGAAGATGCAAAAGCAACCGCTTCGCTATACGACAACTTATCATCATAATCAATATCACCATCGTCATCTAAATCTGGGCTTTGCGACCACATTAATCCCGTTACCATATCGGTTATGGTTCCATCACCATTATCAACATACAGTAATTCGTTACTTGAATATTGGGCATCCTGTCCAAAAAAAGAATCTCCAGTTTCTGGGGTTGAAATTTCCGATAAATTATTGTAAAAATTTATCTGGTTTGTACTTACAATAGGATAACCAGTAATATTTGGTAAATTATCATAAATTATATTGTTGTTAATTATTGTATCATTTTCGCAACTTGCAGCACTTACCAACAACATTATTACTATACTTAATAATGTTGTTTCTATTTTTTTAATTGTTATTTGTTTCATAATTTTTTGTTTGATGAGGCTTTGTATTTGATGATATAATCTGTTGGAGAATATAAAATATCTGAATTAGTGATATTTGTATTCCGTTCTTTCCATGTAATAGTAACATCCAAATCACTTAATGTTTCTCCTCCAATCTCAACAAGTATGTATCCATGTTCCATTCTATGATATAATCCTTCTGGTATATAATTAGAGTTAATCCCATTGTAATTATATCTTGACATTAACCAACCGCCACCACCACCAACCACGCATTGATAAATATCGTTATCTTGAATTCCGTCTCCATCGTTTATTTGAGCTAGATCAAAAAAGTGATCATGACCACAAAAATATGTTCTTACACCTGCATCTGTAAGTCTTTTCCAAAATATATCCCGTTCTGTTTGATAATCATCAAGACAATCAGAATGAAATACTTTAAAAGCAGCTTCGTGGCCAAAAACAAAAACATGAGGATTACTATTATTTTCCAATTGCTGATTTAACCATTCCTGATTAACCCGATGAATGTTAATATAATTATCAAGTCCAATAAAAAAAGCGTTTTTATGGTTAAAAGAATATGTCAGATTTGTTTCACCAGCTGGTCCATTTTGGGGTAAAGCATTTGAACCAGAGAAAATTTTATTCCAAACCAGAATGTCATCATTAGCATCATCCTCATGATTTCCTCTTATTGGATAAACTCCGATACCTTTATCATACAAAGGTTGAAAAATATCTTGCCACATTTTCAATTCCACTTCCAATTCTGATGAAGTTGTCATTTTTCCACCTTCGACAATATCGCCGCATAATAAAATTAAATCAATACTGTCTTGAAGAATAAAGGGAATCATTTCTTTAATAGTATCGGAGTTTAGAGTGACATGAGTATCTCCAATTACAACAAATCTCCATGAATAATTAAAATTTTCTGCCTCTAAATTGTTTCCTTTTTCATCACAGCCAATGAAAAATTTTAATATAATTACAATAAGTACGAGTTTTATAATTTTCATCTTTTTTTTATTTTATCCTTATTCACTATTTCCCATTTCGTATAATCTCATAATTTCATCAACATTTAAGGGTCTGTTGTAAATCATGATATTATCAATATTACCATTAAACGAATAAAAAGGTTCTTCCTGGGAATATCTTCCATATCCTATTGAAAAAACTTCTTTAGTCGGAACATTATTGAAAAAGATTGAGTAATTTTCATTTGATCCAAGGTTGTAACGCCTGTTTGTAATTTCCGAGCCGTTTAAATAACCAGTATTTCCTTTTGATGAAACTACTGCAGCAAAGTGATACCATTTATTTTCCTCAAGGTTTTGCCCAGAATCAAAACAGAAATTTTCTGTTGAAGAATGGATAATTGTAAAATAAAGTCTTCGGTTGTTTGGATCGCCCATATCATGACCAATTTCTATGATTAATCCGTATGGTGGACTTGAAGAATCATCTCTTCCAAAATATAAAATTGGTAATACCTGTCCTTCTTTATTTATAAATTTAAACCAGAGTGAAATTGTACCCGTTTCTAATGATCCAATAATACCAGGAGGTAAAGAACCTTGTTCTGGGAAAATTATTTTTGAATTTATTCCGTTAAATGATGCTGATTTTCCGATTATTCCTTCATTAGATAATACAGAATAACTTTCCCCATTTAAAGAGTTGGAAGAGCTATCTACAATCGTTTCGATATTATCATTGTCAAAAGTCCAGTACGCAACTAATCCATCAGTTGGATAAGCTAATGTATCTTGAGTTTCAATTGAACTATTTTCATCACAACTTGCATAGACTAGAAAAATGGCTAATATGAATAGGTAATTAAGCTTTTTCATGTTAAAGTATTTTTTTAATTATTTACTATTTCTAACACATCTAACATAATTGAATACGTAACGGACA
>MENE01000182.1:6703-8594 GCA_001769005.1 Bacteroidetes bacterium GWA2_31_9b
TAAGGATATTGTCCAGAAACTCCATCGGGATCAACAATTGAGGTTGTTTGAAAAACGGGATCAATTGCAGGAGAATTTGTTACAGAAGGACATCGTGAATAATCAACAATGCTTTGTAGCTCTTTAATATTGGGTAATCGCCAATCGGTATATCCGACTAATGTTAGATTCTCAGCATATTCTAATGCTCCCTGCCAATCGCGAGAAGTACCATCATCTGCCTTTTGCCACATCAAACCAGTTGCATTATCCGTAACGGTTTCATCGTTATTATCCACAAAATCATTTATCCCATAGGATGTATTTCCACGAACCATTCTGAAATACATTATATTGGCAGTGGATGAACCGGGCTTGTATTTTGGATAACCTTTTATTCTTCCATCAACAAAATTTACTCCGAATACCGTTTCATCATTATTCATTGTTCGTCCAAGGTATTGAGTTGACGACCAGGTTTGTGCATCAATTTCTCGTTCACCTATTGAGGTATTTCCAAGTGGTTGGATAAAATAAGTTTCATTTATAAAATTCTTGATTGCTGTTTCACCACTTACCTGACCGGAAAACAATATTAAAGAATATAGTTCTTTTATAGTTGGAACACGCCAATCGGAATAACCACCCAACCTTAGTGCGCTTGCTGTACCTGCAGCCTCGGCAAAAGATATTTTACTACCCATATCTTTCTGCCACATCAGCCCGGTAACATTATCTGTGATTGTACCATCACCATTATCAGTGTATGAAGGTTGATTCCCATAATATGTTGCATCTTGCCCATAAAAAAGTTCCACTGGGTTTGGTTCTTGAATTTCATTTAAATCATCATAAAAGAGAATAATATCCGTATCTACAATTGGATAACCTGAAATTTCGGGTAAATTTTCAATTATTATTTCTTCGTTACTTGTTGAATCTTTTTCGCAACTTATAGCAGTAACTATTATAAAAGTAAAAACACACAACAAAAACGTTTTTGTTTTTTGAACTGTTATTCGTTTCATAACCTTGAGTTTTAATTTAATATTAGCCAAACATACATCGATAATATCCCTTACTAAAAAGAAATCAACAGAACGGTGTTTTCTTTCATCAGAAACATCTTTTTTCTAATCGAAATTTATTAGTGTAAAGTATTTCTATAAGACAAGAAATGGAATAATCTTTATTGAAACAAAGCATTATCTAATCTTCGTTGTAACGAATAATCTGATATAAGAATTTTAACTTTATTAACCTAAAAACAAATGCCAATAATACGGAAAGTGCTATAATACCTAAAAACTTAAGACTCCAATTTATTTTAAGGTTGATTGAAAGAATTGAGAGAACAAACAAAGCAACAATGAATAGAATTGTTTGGAGAATACGCTTATAATTAAATTGAAAATTGAAAATTTTCATGGATAGTCCAACTTGAATAACCGCAGTAATACTCTGAGTAATTAAACTTGCTATAGCAGCACCAAGTGCAGCATATTTCGGAATAAGTATAAAATTTAGAATTACATTTAATAAAACACCGAACCCTGCCATTAAATTCAATTGAATTAAACTACCATTTGCGGTTAAAAGCGTTCCAAAAATATAGGTTGTTGCAATTCCGATATAACTTAAAATCAATACTCCAAAAATTAATGATGAGCTAGCCACGTGTTGGTGATACAATAAATCCATTATTTCTGCCCTGTAAAAAAATGAAGCAGAAGTTATACCCAACACAGGTACTAATAGCAATATCATTGAGAAAAAAGTGAGTTGATCAATCGACTCTTTATTCTTAAGCATTTTCGAAAACATGGGAAGTAACAAGCCTGCAAAAAGAAATGCAAACATAGCAGCAGCATCAAGTATTCGGTATGCTTGAGCATAAATACCGGCTTGTTCT
>MENE01000182.1:8603-17001 GCA_001769005.1 Bacteroidetes bacterium GWA2_31_9b
GGCAACATACGTTCAAGCATTACGGAATCGATTCGAAAATACAATGCCATTAATAGTGTTAGAATTGCAAAAGGATAGCTTTTTTTAAGTATTGCAATAAAGTATGTGAAATCGAAATTCAATTTTAAAAACTCTGCTTTACTATAAACCACAAACATTGAAATAATTAAAGCAAAAAGATAAGCAGATGATTGAGCATACACAAACCACTCAATTTTAAAAGGTACTTTTGATATTCCTGACCAAAGTAAAATACTACAGATAATAATCATTATTGAACGATCGAGAACAGATAATATGCTATCGGTTTTGAAAAAGTGTAATCCGCTTAAGTTTGATCGGAAATACAATATAAATCCAGAAATAAACTGATTTATAATTAAGAAGATTAATAAATGAATTTGTCGTGATTC
This sequence comes from Bacteroidetes bacterium GWA2_31_9b, assembly GCA_001769005.1. GTDB lineage: Bacteria > Bacteroidota > Bacteroidia > Bacteroidales > UBA12077 > UBA12077. Next base: position 9,017 of record MENE01000182.1, read on the forward strand.
ATATCCAATAACCAAGGCAATTATTACTGTAATCACGAAATAAATAACAGCCAACAAAAACTTTAAGGCCACAATACTTGATAACGATTTACTAAGCAACTGATTATGCTGTGCAATATTTCTGTTATTATAGTTTGTAATACCTAAATCGAGTAAGAAATTAAGAAGAAGAGAGAAATTAAATAACGAAAAGTACAAACCATATTCTTCAGCTCCAACAACATTTTGCACAGTACGATCGATACCAAAAATCCAAAATGGTTTTATCAGTAGATTTAGAAAAACTAAAAGAGCAAGATTGGTAATGAATTTTCGTCTCAAAGCAAAAATGTTAGTCTTGTAAATTTAAAAAAGATTCAGCTTTTCACAATGTTCAACAGGTATAAAGAAGAAGTTTTGTGTAATTGATTTTTCTGAAAATGGGATTAAGGCCTTACTTTCATAAGTAAACACCGAATAATTTAATTTATTTAAAAAGTCAAAGCAGTTTTTTTTGTTTTCACTTTCCCAAAGTTCACAATATATTAATGGCCTATTTTTTTGAATTAGTTTTTCTGCCCCTAACAATACTTGATATTCGAAATTTTCAACATCAATTTTTATTGCTTGAATATCGAAATTTGAAAAATCTGAAATATCATCGAGTTTATACATGTCAACAGTAAATGTCTCGCCATTTTCTTTCTCATCATTCACAATATGGCTTAAGCCATGAAAACGAACCCAGTTTATTTTGGGTAAAATCATTTTTACATGTTCATTTTTATCACCAAGAGCCATTTGGTAAAGAACTACGTTTGATAAACTGAATCTGGTTTTTATTTTATTCAGGATTGAAAAATTAACGGGTATAGGTTCAAATGAATGGATTGTTGATCCCGGCAGCTTTTTTGCAAAATGATAAGTCATAACTCCAATGTTTGCACCTATATCAATAATATAACCTTCGTTTTTAAGCAACTCAACAAATTTTAAAAAAGCTCCTTCTCGCTTATCCCAAGGCAACTTTTTAATCATGAAAAGTGAGAATAAAAAAAGATACGTTTTTAATCCAAATAGATTTTGAAGGATAAATTTTATACTATTTTTAATCATTTTTTAGCATCTTTGTTACAAATATAGAATAAACAATATAATCAGGATACTTTGTTTGATTAAATTTTAAGCCAGAAACATTGAGAATAGCTGTAAATACACGTTTGTTATTAAAAAACAAACTGGAAGGAATTGGATGGTTTACTTACGAAACCATGTTGCGGATTACAAAAAATCATCCCGAACATGAGTTTTATTTTATTTTCGACAGGCCGTTTAATCCCGGTTTTATTTTTTCATCGAACGTAACGCCTATTGTTATTGGACCCCAGGCACGACATCCATTTCTTTTTTACTGGTGGTTCGAGAAATCTATTCCGAAAGTTCTTAAAAAATTAAATGCTGATCTTTTTATATCACCTGATGGTTTTCTTTCACTCTCAACAAATATAAAATCTTTGGTTGTGTTTCATGATATTAATTATATGCATTATCCGAAAGATTTCCATTTTCTAGTACGAAATTATTATCGTTATTTTTCGCCACTTTTTGCAAAAAAGGCATCACAAATAGTTACAGTATCAGAGTATTCAAAAGTTGATATTACTGAACAATATTCTATTTCGAAAAATAATATTGATGTTGTTTATAATGGCTCAAACAATATTTACAAACCATTATCGGAACATGAAAAGATTGCAGTAAAAAAAGAATTTACTAAAGGTGATGATTTTTTTATTTTCGTAGGTGCACTAAATCCCCGTAAAAATGTTGACCGCTTACTTAATGCATTTGATTTGTTTAAAGAAAAAACCAAATCGGATGTAAAGCTTATTATTGTTGGTGAACGGATGTTTAAAACCAGAAAAATGAAAATGGCTTATCGTCAAATGGTTTTTAAAGATCAGGTTATCTTTACCGGACGAATGACTCCTGTAGAATTGAATCGTTTATATGGTTCGGCAATAGCGTTAACTTTTGTACCTTATTTCGAAGGATTTGGAATTCCAATAATTGAAGCTATGAATTGTGGTACTCCTGTAATCACTTCAAATGTAACATCAATGCCAGAAGTTGCCGGTGATGCTGCTTTATTTGTTGATCCTTTTTCAGTGAATTCAATCTCCGATGCTATGATAAAAATTTATGCCGATTCTGACTTAAGAAATAATTTGATTAAAAAGGGGTTTATTCAATGTCAGAAATTTAGCTGGGATAAAACTGCATCAAAATTCTGGGAAAGCATTGAAAAATTATTAGCTAAATAAACTATGTATAAATTCAAAGTTTAATCCTAAAAATTATAATATTATGTTGTTTGCAAGTTATAGTAGAAATAACATCTGAAATTAATATATTTATTTAAAATCTTAATACCATGAACTTTAAAGAATATCTCAAGCAACTCAGCATAGTAATTTTGGGTATCCTGATTGCTTTCTGGATAAGTAATATTAGTATGCATTACAAAGAAATTGCTACTCAGAAACAAGTATTACTTACAATTCTGTATGAGCTAAAAGAAAATAATGAAAATATAAAAGCCACTATGCAGAGTTTGGATTCTTTACATCAGACTTTTAGCAAAATAAAAAATATGAATAATTTTTCGGGTATTGTAACTATCTCTTATGCAGGAATGAGTGTAAAAAACATTGGCTATGAAACTGCTAAATATACAGGAATATTGAAAGACGTAGATTATAAATTGGTTTCAAAAATTGTAGAAAATTATGAATCACAAAACTCACTCAAAGAATTAGAACAGCTAATGAGCGATGAAATGTTTGTTTTGATAAAGAATAAAATAGGTGAAAGTGATAATGTAGATTATATATTGGTTCAAATATCGAACATTATGAATAATTTGGAAGGCTTGGATGAAGAGCAAAAACAGTTAATTGATAAATTAATGTTGTATCTTGATGTGAAGAGTTGATAATTATGTGCATACATGTATAAATTCGAAAAATTTGTTTGCTAAAACCAAAAACTTTTATCTTAAATAAATTACTCTTGTATGTTACAATCCTATTTCAAAGCGAATAACATTGAAGCCGGTTGCGACGAAGCCGGGCGTGGTTGTTTGGCTGGACCAGTTGTAGCTGCTGCAGTTATATTGCCCGAAAATTATACCCATCCATTACTTAACGATTCAAAAAAACTTACCGAAAAACAACGATACAAACTTAGGGTAGAAATTGAGAAGGATGCAATTGATTTTGCCGTTGGTATTGTTGATAATCATACAATCGACGAGATAAATATTCTGAAATCATCTATTAAAGCAATGCATATTGCACTCGACGAATTAAAAATTATTCCTGAACACATTATTATTGATGGAAATCGATTTTATAAATTCAAAAACATTCCTCATCAATGTATTGTTAAAGGCGATTCAAAATATTTATCAATTGCCGCAGCATCGGTTCTTGCAAAAACTTATCGTGACGACTTAATGAACGATCTTAATAAAACTTATCCCGAATACAACTGGAAACAAAACAAAGGATATCCAACGAAAGAACACCGAAAAGCAATTCGGGAATTTGGAACAACTCCATACCACAGAATGACATTCAGATTATTGGATGAGCAACTCTCTCTGGATTTTTGATATTTTAAATCGGGTTTTAGACTCAGAGATCTTACTTCTATTTCTTTGCAGCTAATTGACCACAAGCAGCATCAATATCCTGACCTCTGCTTCGACGAATATTTACTATCAGGTTTCTGCTTTTTAAGAATGAGAAAAAGGCATCTGTATTTTTTGAAGTCGATTTATTGAATTTGGGATTTCCTGTTGAATTGTATTCAATAAGATTAATTTTTACCGGAAAACTTTTACAGTATTCGGCAAGTTCTTTGGCATCGGGAATAGAATCGTTAATCCCATTCAATAATAAATACTCAAAAGTGATTCGCTCGCCTGTTTTTTTATTAAAATAAATTAGTGCTTCTTTTAACGCTTGAAGTGAGTTAGTATCGTTTACAGGCATAAATTCGCTGCGTTTTAATTCGTTTGCAGAATGCAATGAAATAGCCAGATGAAATTTTATACTATCGTCGGCTAATTTTTTTATCATCTTTGGTAATCCAACGGTTGATAGTGTAATTCGTTGAGGCGACATTCCAAGCCCTTTATCTGACGAAATCATTTCAATTGCTTTTAACACATTGTTGTAGTTAAGCAATGGTTCACCCATGCCCATAAATACAATATTTGTTAACGAAAGATTGTATTTTCCTTTTGCAAGCAACATAAGTTCAACTACCTGATGATAAATCTCACCAACAGATAAGTTTCTCTTTAATCCTAATTTTCCGGTAGCACAAAATTCGCATCCTAAATTACATCCTACTTGCGAAGAAATACAAGCTGTTGCTCTGTCTTCAGAAGGAATTAGTACACCTTCAATAAGTGCTCCGTCAAATAATCTAAAAGCAATTTTAATGGTTGTGTCTTTACTAACCTGTACTGTTGCAGGTTTCAACGATTGGATAAAGAAATTTTCACTTAATAAATCGCGTAAAGATTTTGAAATATTAGTCATTTCTTCGAAACTTCTGCAATGCTTTTTCCAAAGCCATTCATAAACCTGTGATGCTCGAAAAGATTTTTCTTTATTTGATTCTAAAAACTGTTTTATTTCTTCAGGGCTTAGTAATAATATATCTCTTTTTTCGTCTTTCATATCTTTAAAAAAATCCAATTTAAAATGATCAAATTGTATTTGGCAAAGTTAAATTAAAAATTAACTATATATTTACTTTTTGAATTAAACCATATTATTAATATTAAATCAAATACACCTTTAATTAAATTAAAATCTTAGAAAATGAAACGTATAATAATTCTATTTTTAAGCTTGGTTTTAGCACTCAATTTTACAGCCAAAGCTGATGAAGGAATGTGGCTTTTACCACTGATTCAAAAATTAAACATTCAAAAAATGCAAGAAATGGGTTTTCAACTTTCTGCAGAAGATATTTACAGTGTAAATAACTCAAGCATGAAAGACGCTATCGTTATTTTTGGAGGTGGATGTACAGGAGAAGTAATTTCAGAACAAGGCCTTGTATTAACAAACCACCATTGCGGCTATGGTTCAATACAAAAACACAGCACCCCACAACACGACTATTTAAAAGACGGATTCTGGGCAATGACCATTGAAGAAGAAATTCCAACACCAGGATTATCAGTTACTTTCTTAGTTAGAATGGAAGATGTTACCGAAAAAATAATTTCGGTATTGAAAGCTGAAATGACAGAAGGTGAACGTCAGGAAGCAGCTTTTGTTGAAGGAGAAAAACTTTCAAAAGAAGCAACCGAAGGAACTCATTACAAAGCAAGAGTTCAAAGTTTTTTTGGAGATAACAATTATTATATGATGGTATATGAAACTTTTACCGATGTAAGAATGGTTGGAGCACCACCATCATCAATCGGCAAATATGGTGCCGATACCGACAACTGGATGTGGCCTCGCCATACAGGTGACTTTAGTATTTTCCGTATTTATGCAGATAAAGACAATAAACCTGCTTTGTATTCAACAGAAAACGTTCCTTACAAACCAAAACACCATCTTTCAATTTCATTAAAAGGTGTTCAGAAAGACGATTTTGCTATGATTCTTGGCTATCCTGGATCTACAGAGCGCTATATGACTTCATGGGAAATTGATGAAACAATTAAAATTTCAAATACAAACCGTATTTATATTCGCGGAATACGCCAGGAAATAATGCTTAAAGATATGCTTGCCGATGCTGCTGTTAAAATTAAATATTCTTCAAAATATGCTGGCTCATCAAACTATTGGAAAAACTCAATAGGAATGAACAAAGCGTTAAAACGTTTAAAAATTTACGATAAGAAAAAAGTAGAAGAAGCTACATATACTGAATGGGTTAATGCAACTCCTGAGCGCAAAGAAAAATATGGAGAAGCGTTTAATCTGATTAGCAATTCAATTAATTCACGTGGTGAATATATGCATGCAACACAATATATATCTGAAACGTTTTTGAGAGGAACAGAACTAATATCAATCGCTTCAAGTGCTTCAAAATTAGAAGATGCCTTAAATTCGGGCAAACCTGAAGATCTTGAAAAAGCTGTTAAAGCAATTAAAACAAGAGCAAAATCTTTTTACAAAGATTACAATACGCCAACCGACCAAAAAGTTGCTCGTGCAATGTTTAAGATATTTGCTCAAAATGTAGATAAAAAATATCAACCAGATATTTTTAAAACAATTGAAGTAAAATACAAAAACGATTATTCAAAATTCGTTGATGATATGTTTGCAAGATCAATGTTTACAGATTCTGTTAAACTTGTAAAATTCTTAGAAAATCCAACAGTAAAAGTTTTATCAAAAGATCCTGCTTACATAGCAGCAAAATCGATTACAACAGTTTATAAAGATTTACAAAATAAATTAGAACCATCGTACAATGACTTTGATAAAGGCCATCGTTTATATGTTGCCGGATTCAAGGAAATGAACAATAATAAAGCATTGTATCCTGATGCAAATTTTACTATGAGAATGACTTATGGAAAAATTGCTGATTATTATCCTATGGATGCTGTTCATTATGATTATATTACAACTCTGGATGGTGTTATGGAAAAAGAAGATCCAGATAATTGGGAGTTTGTTGTTGAAGATAAATTAAAAGAGTTGTATGCTAAAAAAGATTTTGGCCGATATGCTTTAGCTAATGGCAAAATGCCTGTAGCATTTATATCAACAAACGATATTACTGGTGGTAACTCAGGAAGCCCTGTTATTAACAATAAAGGCGAATTAATTGGAACTGCTTTTGATGGTAACTGGGAAGCTATGAGTGGCGATATCGTTTTTGAACCAGAACTTCAAAGAACAATTAGTGTAGATGTTCGATATACATTATTTATTATTGATAAGTTTGCCGGATGTACACGACTAATTGACGAAATGACAATTGTTGAATAAATTTAATTATTTTTTAAAAGAAAGGTTTGAGCTTACTCAAGCCTTTCTTTTTTTATGTACGGTTAATTTTATTATTTTAGTGCAACTATTATGATACCAAAAATTACAATATTTACCGATGGAGCTGCACGTGGAAATCCCGGACCAGGAGGTTATGGTGTAGTTATGCTTTCGGGTCAGCACCGAAAAGAAATTTCGGAAGGATTCAGATTAACTACAAACAACCGAATGGAGTTGCTCGCGGTAATAGTTGCACTTGAAAATCTTAAATTCGAAAACAGTATTGTTGATATTTATACCGACTCAAAATATGTAGCCGATGCTGTTGAGAAAAAATGGGTTTTTGGATGGGAAAAAGTTCAGTTTAAAAAGAAAAAAAACCCGGATCTCTGGATTCGATTTCTAATATCTTACAGAAAACACAAAGTAAATTTTCATTGGATTCGTGGCCACTCAAACAACAAAGAAAACGAACGTTGCGATCAATTGGCTGTTGAAGCATCGAACAAAAAAACTCTACTCGTTGATACTGTTTATGAAACACTAGGAAACGAAAATGACTAAAAAAGCCTCCCGAAAAGGAGGCTTTATCATTTCAATATAAATTCTGGTTCAATTATTTTTTTGCAGGTAAACTATTTTTAAAAGTAAGATATCTGTCTGCATAATCTTCCCCGGTTGGAGAACCCAGATCTGTCCATACAACATTAATTGCATCAACTCTGTTTCCTGGATCGGGGTGTGTACTTAGAAATTCCAAAGATGTTGTTTGTGTTCCCATTTTTATAAAGAAATCAGCAATTCCTTTAGGAAAATAATCATTTTCTCCAGATGCATCATTCGTATATTTAACAGCAAACTCATCGGCTTCGTATTCATGATCGCGACTAAATTTCAGCTCACCCAAACCTAAAGCAAGGTCGGCTGCTATTCCGGCTAAAACACTTGGGTCGTCAC
>MENE01000182.1:17072-18534 GCA_001769005.1 Bacteroidetes bacterium GWA2_31_9b
GCATGAGCCATTTCGTGAGCCATAACACCTGCAAACTGAGCTTCATTTTCAAGGTATTTAATAATACCTGTATAAAAATACATTTTACCCCCCGGTACACAAAAAGCATTTAGCACTTCGTCATTATCAATAATATATACATCCCAGGTAAACTCATCTTTATACCGAATGTTTTCAGATTGTAATAAAGCATCTCTTATGCGTTTAATATGAGTATATGCCTCGGGAGCTGCTGCTTCGCTTATAATTGGATATTCTGTAGTATTCGTTAAGAGTTGAGCATGAAATTCTTCACCAAATTCAACATCTTGTTCAAGAGTAAAAAAATTCAGATTTCCTTCCTCATCACATGCAGAAAAAGCTAAAAAAATTCCTATGATCATAGAAATTAATACGATTTTACTTTTCATAATTAATTATTTTATTTAGTGTTATTTAATAAAAAACATCTAGTACAATCTAATTCCAATTATAGAAAACATGGAACACGTCAGCGACTTATAGTTCTACGTTTGACAAAGGGTGAAATTTATAATCTAAAAAGCAAGTATAATGTCATAAAGATTAAAATCAACTGTATAAACAAAGATATAATTTTTTTATTTTCATTCAAATTTGATTAAGCTATGGAAATTCATTTTCGAATTCTTTATATTTACTTATATTAATTATTGTCAACAAATACCGTTTTGTAAATTCTAATAATTAAAAAATATGGAAAATCAACAAAACAGCATATTAAAAATATATGCAAGTACAACCGACAAAATAGATACTCGTTTGCTTTATGAATTTATTGTTTTTAAAGCTCAAGAAGAAGGGATTTCCGGAGTTTCTGTTTTCAGAGGAATTATGGGTTATGGATCAAGCAGTAAAATTAGTTCATCGCAATATTGGGAAATGAATGAAAAACTTCCTGTAGTAGTTGAATTAATTGATAAAACAGAACAAATAGAAAGATTCTTTAAAAAAATTAAACCAGATTTGATGAATATGTCCAAAGGTTGTTTGGTTTTAATAGAACCAACCACTATTCTTCTCCAAAAATCAGGAAAATAATTTTTATTGAATTCTAATTAGACTATTTGTAAAACTATTTTATTTTAACTTTTTTCTCTATTTCCAGTTAATAAGGAAAAGTATTCCTGTAAGAAATAACGGACCAGAAATAAAAATATAAGCCAGAATATCAAATTTTCCCCAAGCCCCAAAAATATAAAAGAAAGCTAACAGAATAAATAAGATACGGCAATCCATTCCCTGCGCCACGAAAGAATTAGAATTATAATTAAAATAAATTTGGGAATTAAGTGAATCAGAAATCCTAGTACCTTTTTTCAAGTGGGTTGATCTCCTTCAAATGAATCAAAGGCAAAAAGAGCTAAAAACAAAATGAATAATATGGTTAATATACGATGTAACCAATACATAAATTTTTTCATTGTTAATTACTCTATTATTC
>MENE01000182.1:18543-19448 GCA_001769005.1 Bacteroidetes bacterium GWA2_31_9b
TTGATTTTAAAACACCCAGAAGTGAAACGATACGCAATAATAGTTGCAGGAGGTTCGGGGCAAAGGATGAATAGTACTTTGCCTAAACAATTTCTAAGAATCAAAAATAAAATCATATTAATGAAAAGTATTGATGCTTTTAATTCGTATGATCCTGAAATTGAATTTGTAGTAGCATTACCTGAAAATCAAATAGATTACTGGAAAAAACTTGTAATAAAAGAAGGATTTACCGTTCGTCATAAAATTGTTGCAGGAGGTGCCACACGGTTTCATTCAGTAAAAAATGCAATCTCAATAATTGGGTGCGATGGATTTGTTGCTATACATGATGGTGTGCGACCTTTAGTAAGTAAAAAAACCATTCAGGATGTTTTTGAGTTAGCAGAAAAATCAGGAAATGCAATTCCTTTTGTAAATATTAACGATTCGTTACGATTTGTTGATGGATTAAAAAACAACTCTGTTGACCGAACAAAATATATAAGTATTCAAACACCACAGGTTTTCGATTGTATTCTAATTAAAAAAGCATACGAGCAACCTTACTCCGAAAATTTCACAGATGATGCATCAGTAGTAGAAAATTTAGGAATAAAAATCAACCTGGTGCCGGGTAACCATGAAAACATTAAAATTACCAACCAGATTGATCTTCACCTTGCAGAAATACTCTCTGATTATTTATCAGAGTGAAATACCAAAAATGGAATATTGGTATGAAACAATACCTTTCGAGCCAGACTTGGATTTAATATTTTTGATAACAAACTTCTTTTATATGTTACCATTGAAATAATATCGATATACTTTTCTCTTATAAATTCTTGCATCCCTTTCAAAAAATCTTTGTCTTCGATAATTCTGCATTCTATTTCGTAATCACTATAATGCTCCTTGAGTTT
>MENE01000182.1:19471-26438 GCA_001769005.1 Bacteroidetes bacterium GWA2_31_9b
TCAGAATCGTCAAAATCAGTTGCATACATTATGTTAATTGTAGATATTCCTTGATAAAGCGAATCTTCGGGAATAACCAAAACAGGCACTTTAGCTTCTTCTATAATTTTAGCCGTTACGCTACCAATCAAGTCATTTTCACGTTCACCCTGACCTCGAGTACCAATTATAATTACTTCAGGTTTATATTGCTCGCTTTCTGCTATTATTTCTTCGCTTGCAATACCTCTCACAAGGGCATAATCAATCTTAACTCCCTGAATACCATCTTTTTCGATTTTCTCTTTTAAATCATTGTAAAACTTCACCATGTTTTCTTTTGCCCTAATCTCAATTTCACGAATAATCTCATCCATATTTACCTGATAGTAGTACGTATCGGTAAGCGGCATTGAGTTTACTACCGGATTATAGTAAACATGCATTAGTTTAATCTCCGCATTAAGCTTTTCAGCCAGTCCGATAGCGTAACGGCATGCATTAATTGAATAATCGCTAAAATCTATAGGTACAAGTATTTTTTGAATACTTTCGTTCGTTTCATCAAGTTCTTCCTGATATTCGTCACGCCATAGCTCACTCACTTTTTCAATTATACGAAGAGCTTTTTCTAAATCTCGAGACGAAACTTGCACTTTTACCCCACCCGATATGGCTGAATGAATTAGGTTAATGTTTTTTAAATAACACTCTACCCCTTCTGCTTCAAGCCTTGTTCTTAAAATCTCGGCTCGGGAGTAATTGTGAATAGCTATTGTTATTAATTTATCTTCCATATCAACTGGTTTTAAATAAATTAATTATTGTCAGGAAAATTTGAGGAATTGTAGGTTTTAATAAACTTCTCTATCTTTTTGTAATTCCCTTGTAATGATACGGAACAACCTATTTCATCAAAATAATCGTTAACAATAATTGAGAATGTACAAGAAATATTTAGTGAGAGAGTAAATAGAATTCGATATAAATTACAACTTTTTAAAGGTAAAATCAAGTTTAAAAGATGCTTTTTGGCAATAATATTTAGAGGTCTGTTTATTATCGTTTTAAAAGTATTATTTTTGTCGTAATACTTAAGAAAAAATGAATATGGATATTAGAAGAAGCTTTGTAAAACAATTATTACAATCGACAGAATACAATAAACCCGTAAATGTAAAAGGATGGGTTAGAACAAAAAGAGATAACAAACAAATTGCTTTTGTTGCAATTAATGATGGTTCAACTATAAATAATATTCAGGTTGTTATTGATTTGGCAACTTTTGATGAAAATAAATTTAAACTGATTACTACCGGTTCAAGCTTAAGTGTAACGGGAACATTAGTACAATCGATGGGTAAAGGACAAACAGTTGAAATTCAGGCTAAAGAAGTACTTGTTTATGGCACAGCCGATCCTGAAACATATCCATTACAAAAGAAAGGTCATACTCTTGAGTTTTTGCGTGAGATAGCACATTTACGTTTTAGAACAAATACTTTTGGCGCTATTTTTAGAATTCGTCATTCTATGGCCTTTGCAATTCACAAGTATTTTAACGATCACGGATTTTATTATTTACATACACCCATAGTAACAGGATCGGATGCTGAAGGTGCCGGCGAAATGTTCAGAGTATCAACTCTCGACATTCATAATTTACCAAAAACAGTAGAAGGAAAAATTGATTTCTCTCAGGATTTTTTTGGACATGAAACCAACCTAACCGTTTCAGGCCAGCTTGAAGCCGAATTGGGAGCAACAGCCTTGTCAAATGTTTATACTTTCGGACCTACATTCAGAGCCGAGAATTCAAATACTCCACGCCACTTAGCTGAGTTTTGGATGATTGAACCCGAAATGGCTTTCTATGATATTATGGATGATATGGATTTAGCAGAAGATTTTCTGAAATATCTTATATCATATGCTTTAGAAAACTGTAAAGAAGATCTTGAGTTCTTAAATAATATGTATGACAAAGAATTAATTGAAAGATTAAACTTTGTTGTTAATAATAGTTTTGAACGTATTGATTATACTGAAGCAATAAATATACTTACATCATCAGATCAAAAATTTGAATATCCTGTAAAATGGGGTTCTGACTTACAATCGGAACATGAACGTTTCCTTGTTGAGAAATACTACAAAAAACCGGTAATAGTAACCAACTATCCAAAAGAAATAAAAGCATTTTACATGAAACAGAACGAAGACGGCAAAACCGTTCGTGCAATGGATGTTTTGTTTCCTCGTATCGGTGAAATAATTGGAGGATCACAACGTGAAGAAGATTATGAAAAACTTGTTACACGAATTCGAGAAATGGGTATCCCAGAGAAAGAAATGTGGTGGTATCTTGACACACGAAAATTCGGAACCGTTCCTCACAGTGGATTTGGATTAGGTTTTGAACGATTAATGTTATTTGTTACCGGAATGTTGAATATACGTGATGTTATTCCATTCCCAAGGACACCTAAGAATGCAGAATTTTAATTTTAATTTTAATTTTAATTCTAATTAATTATATTTTAAAACTCAATGTTAAAGCAAAGTTTACAGCAAAAATTATTACAAAAGCTGTCTCCTCAACAAATTCAGCTCATTAAGCTGTTGGAAATTCCAACCATGCAGCTAGAGCAACGAATTAAGCAGGAGCTGGAAGAAAATCCTTTGCTTGAAGAAGGACAGGAAGAAGCCGACGATTACGATGACAACAATAATGAAGATGAAATAAGTGAAGAAACATTAAATGACAGTACGGATGAGTTTTCGCTTGAAGATTACATAAACGAGGAAGATGTTCCTTCGTATAAACTTGTTGCAAATAATTATTCAAAAGATGATAAAAAAGAAGAAATTCCTTTTACTACCGGAGCTTCTTTTCATGAACATCTTCAAAATCAGATTGGATTACGAAACCTTTCGGAAAAAGAGCAGGTTTTAGCCTGGTATCTGATAGGAAACATTGACGATGATGGATATATTCGCCGAAAGCTTGAAGCTGTTGCAAACGATTTAGCGTTTTCACAAAACATTGAAACCGACGAAGATGAATTACTCTTGGTACTTCGTATGATTCAGGAACTCGATCCTATAGGTGTTGGTGCTCGAAACTTACAAGAGTGTTTATTGCTTCAGATTAATTCTAAAAATCAGGAATTACCTGAAATACAGCTTGCTCGAAAAATTATTAAGTACTATTTTATAGAGTTTACAAAAAAACACTATGATAAAATTTCTTCCCGATTGGATATATCAGAACAGCAACTAAAAACGGCTATAAACGAAATTTTAAGGCTAAACCCAAAACCCGGAAGCAGCTATTCTGATTCACAATCGAGAGTAATCCAAACATTAGTTCCCGATTTTATTCTTGAAACCAAAGATGGAGAATTGTTTTTATCGTTAAACTCAAAGAATGTTCCGGAGCTTCGATTGAGCAATGCATATAACGACATTATTGAAACTTATACAAAAAGCAACAAAAGTGAACGCACACGTAGCGATAAAGAAGCAATTACTTTTGTAAAGCAAAAAATTGATTCGGCTAAATGGTTTATCGATGCAATTAAGCAACGTCAGAATACATTGTTTATGACCATGAATGCTATTGTTGCATATCAAAGAAACTTTTTTATTGAAGGCGATGAATCTTTTCTGAGGCCAATGATTTTAAAAGATATTGCCGAAAAAACAAATCTTGATATCTCAACCATATCGCGTGTTGCGAATAGTAAATATGTTCAAACAAACTTCGGTATTTTTCCATTAAAATATTTCTTTTCTGAAGGATTACAAACGGAATCGGGAGAAGAGGTTTCAACCCGTGAAATAAAATCAATATTAAAAGAGTGTATCGATAATGAAATAAAAAAGAAACCGCTTACAGACGATAAACTAACAGTTATACTGAAAGAGAAAGGCTATTTGATTGCACGCCGTACAGTTGCAAAATACAGAGAACAGTTGGGGATTCCGGTTGCACGATTAAGAAAAGAATTGTAATTATGAGTAAACTATTTTCAAAAATTATTTCGATTATTTTTCATCCACTTATTTTGCCTTCATTAGGAATGTTTGTTTTTTTTAACTCTGGCAGTTATCTTGATTTTCTTCCCTTTAATGCAAAAAAAATAATTTTGATTATCGTTTTTGTGAGCACGTTTGTTTTGCCTTTAACATTTGTTCCTTTCTTTCTTTTTCAAAACATTATTAAAAGTATTCAAATGGAAACTAGCAAAGAGCGATTGATTCCTTTAGCAATATCATCGCTAATGTACTTTTTTTCATTTTACTTACTAAACCGCCTTGGTTCTCCCGAAATAATTAACCGTTTTATACTTGCTGGAGCTGTTGCCATTCTTGTATTGTTAATACTTACATTTAAATGGAAAATTAGTGCTCATATGGTTGGAATAGGCGGATTTACAGGAGCATTAATAGCAATATCGTTTGAATTACAAATAAATCTTCAATATTATATTATTTGTGCTATTCTTTTCTCCGGATTTATTGCTTATTCAAGGTTGCAACAAAAAATGCATTCTCCTAAACAAGTTTATGTTGGCTGGTTTACCGGTTTGCTAACTACATTTCTTTTTATTACCCTTTTCAAAAATTTTATCTAGCAATACGATTCTATGTATTAAGTAATTTTCATAAGTTAAATCTGGAGTTGTAGAAAAGGTATTTAATTTTTTTATTGCATTTTCAATTGAAAAATCATTTTGCTTTTGAAATGGGAAAAGAGCTGATTCATCAAGATATTTTGCTAAGTATTCCTGTTCTGTTTGACCTGGAGTAGGAATTAAAATGGCTCTCTTTTTTAATGCAACCAAATCCATTACAGAGCTATATCCTGAGCGACAAACAATATATTCTGATCGTTGTATCAATTCAAGCAGGTTGTTGCTATTGAGCATCCCGAAAAAAGTAATATTGGTATTTTCGGTTTTATTGGAATCGGTATTTATTCCTCGAACCAAAGCTATTCTTTGTTTGCTATTTTTAACTGATTGAATACAAATTGATTCAAATATCGATCGCTGGGGCTCGGGTCCTGATAAAATAAATAAAAAATCATACTCGAATTCGATTGAATTGTTGTTAGACTTATTTGAAAACCGTGATAATGGACCTATAAAATATGTGTTGGGATAAGTCTTTTTTAAGTGCGAAAGTTGCCCTGAGAGATTCACTTTTCCATTAAAATCTGGAATCCAACATTCATTATACTGTTCGATAATTTTTTTAAGAAGATATTGATAAGCAGGTTCAAACAATTTTAATATTCCCGGAAATATTACCCTAAGTTGATGTGTTATAAATATTGTGTAAATAGATTTGTTCCACAATCCAAATCGGTTATCAGAAATTACAACATTCACTTTCTCATGGGCAATTAACTTTTTTAAAACAATATGCTCTTTAATTGTCCAATAAATTAACCGAAGTAAAAGAAAGAACATTTTAAAAACCTGATTGCTTTTTTTTGAATACTTTACCTGATATGATTTAAATTGAATTACTTTAACTGAAGGGAATTCCTGTTTTAAAAAATCAAGAGCAATACCATCAGCGGCAATAATTACATCATATTTCAATTGAATAATTTCGTGAATTATTGGAACTACACGCGTAGCATGACCCAAGCCCCAATTCAAAGGACAAATTAATATGCGAGGGGTTTTTTCCAATTTTAATTTGAGTGAGTTATGCGAAAACCTTAATACTGCTTTTATCTGTGATTTGCATTTTAGTAAAATCAAAATCCGAAATCAGGTTTATTCCCGGTTGCTTTCCAATTTCAATTGAGCCATATTTATTGTCACATTTTAAAGCCTTTGCTCCGTTAATTGTTGCCCAACTTAATAGAGTTTCAAACGAAATATCTGAATTTATATTTTTAATTGTTTTCATTTCATCAAGAATTGAAAGGCTTGTATTTGATGCAAGGCTATCGGTACCAAGAGTTATTTTATCAGAATAATTCATAAATAATTCAATATCCGGGTATTTGCTTTCAATAAAATAATTTGAGTTTGGACAAAGAACAAAAAATGGATTTTTAAAAGTTTTGCAAATTTTTTCGATTTCGTTTTTTGAGCTATACAGGTTGTGAACAAACAAAATAGTATTGTTGTTTGGTAAAAAATCGATAACAGATTCGAGAGAATTTTTACCAGTTGCTTTCCAATTGTCAAGATTAATTCCAAGCGTTAAAAAAGCATCTACCAGCTTTCCTTGTTTCGACCCGAACATTTGATTTTCAGAATCAGACTCCTGGTTATGAATCGATTGTATTGAGTTTGTTTGAATTGCCAACGATTTAATTCGTTCAAATAATTCAGGTGAAACAGAAAACGGAGCATGAGGAACTATAGATGAACTAAGTTTATTAGATTGATATTTCTTTAGCAAATCCAATCCGTTAATAATTATTTTCTCTGAATTATTACTTAAACCCATTACCTCAATAAAGGTATAGTAATAGATGTTGCTTTTATGTTTTACTTCAATTGTTAATTCTGTATTTGCAATATCTCCAACGGCTACAATTCCGTTCCGTTTCATCAAATCATCTTCCAGAAATGCTGTTTTATTTGTAGATTCTATTGTGTGTGATTTCTTAAATTTAACCATCTCTTGTATAAATCCGGGATGTGTTAATCCTTGTTTTAACTTGCCTTTTAAATCTGAAAGTTCGAGATGACAATGTGTATTTACAAAACCGGGAACAATAACTCCATTGTAAAATTCCAGATTTCGTGATTCGGTGAAATCTCCTTTGGTATCAATTAAATTAAGTACTGCACCATTATGGTCGATTTCTACAATGCCATTTTTTAGAGGAGGTTTGTTAACAGGAAAAATATAATTTGCTGCTATACGACGCATTTATTTTTTGATTGTATCTTTTGGAATTTGTTGTTTTACTTCAGTTTCAAGTTCATTTAGACGGTTTAATACTTCGATG
>MENE01000183.1:0-8464 GCA_001769005.1 Bacteroidetes bacterium GWA2_31_9b
CAAACGATCCTGAATAAAAATAATTCCTTCTCTATTGTTTCTGCTTTGCTCAATAGATAATACTTCTTTATAAGTTTGTTCTGCAAGCGATTGTTCACCTTTTAATTCATAGGTTTCTGCTAAATGAAGTTTAGTAAAAACAATATCATTATTCGATAAATTTTTTGCTGTATGAGTTAAAAATGAATTGAAATAGAATACCGCTTTATCGAAATCGTTGTTTGCTTTAAAAGCGACACCCAGATTTTTTCGTGAATTATATGATAGTTGGTTTTTACTTATTTTTTCGGCTAAACTTATTGCTTTAAAATAGTTTTCAGTAGATAAATCGTATTGTTCAGAGAAATAGTTAATATCACCTAAAATGGTATATGCCCTGATTTCATTTTCTTTATCGCCTTTTTGAATGATTAGTTCCAAAGCTGTTTCAATATAATTATAGGCTTTAACAGCATCTTTATTTGAATAATTTTCGGCAGAATCAAGTAATTCTGTTATTCCTAACGACTGAGTTCTGCTGTACTTCGATTGAGAATACGCGGAAATGCTTAATCCTATTATTGCAATTACTATATAAAATCCCTTTTTCATCCACATTGTTTTTTATCCAAAACAAATCTGAGTAAAAATACAAACAAAATTTGAGTTTTAAAAATCGCACGCATCATTAAAGTCCTTATAAATCAATATTTTCAAGTGCAAATTCCCACTTAACTCATTCATCTGACCATTTTACTAATTGAAACAGAGCATTGCCTAAATGTAGCTTTTACCGGTATTTTTTTGGATATACTTTTACTTCAGAAACCAACTAAAAACAAATAACAATGAAAACACAAAATCAAAACTCAGCAATTAGGAATCTCTTAAAAATGGGATTAGTTTCTCTTCTCACTCTCTCGTTACTCACCATGTGTGCAAATGCAAACACACCACCCGATAATCAAGATAAGAAATCGATAAAAATTGCTTTGCTCTTAGATACCAGTAACAGTATGGACGGGTTAATTGAGCAAGCAAAATCACAACTATGGACAATTGTAAATGAACTAGCAAAAGCCAGTTGCGATGGAGCAAAACCTGAGTTACAAATTGCATTGTATGAATATGGAAATAATTGGCTAAATCCTTACGAAGGATATATCAGACAAGTGGTTTTTCTTACAAAAGATCTGGATTTAGTTTCGCAAAAACTTTTTGAATTACGAACAAATGGTGGTGATGAATTCTGCGGACAAGTTATTAAAACTTCATTGGATCAACTAGACTGGAATAATTCAACAAATGATTTAAAGTTGATTTTTATTGCAGGAAACGAACCATTTACTCAAGGATCGGTAGATTTCAGAGATGCTTGTTATCGTGCAAAAAATTCGGGTATTGTTGTAAATACAATCTTTTGTGGCGATTATCACGAAGGAATAAACACAAGCTGGAAGCAAGGTGCAGAAATAACCGGTGGCGAATACATGAGTATAAACCAGGATTACAAAACAGTTTATATTACATCGCCTTATGATGATCGTATTTCGCAACTCAATATCAAGTTAAATAATACTTACATTACTTATGGACGTGAAGGAAAACAGAAAAAAGAAAATCAGGTAGCACAAGATGCAAATGCCAGTGGCATTAGTCAGGTTAATTCTGTAAAACGTGCTGTATCAAAAGCATCGCATGTTTATAAAAATGAATCTTGGGATTTGGTTGATGCTGCAGCGCAAGAAGATTTTGAAGTAACACAAATCAAAGAAGAAGAGCTTCCTGAAGAAATGAAAGGTATGAACGAACAGGATAAAATAAAATATATTGATACTAAGAAAACCGAGCGTGAGCAAATTCAGAAAGAAATTATTGAACTAAATAAAAAACGCGAAGAATATGTTGCCAAACAACAATCAGAAACATCAAAAGAAAATGTATTAGATGATGTTATGCTAAAAGCAATTAAAAATCAAGCAACCGCTAAAAAATTTAAATTTGAATAAGAAAAGAATTTAAAAGGAACAATGGAACAATGGAATAATGAGAAACGGGAAGCAAAGCTTCCCGTTCTTTTTTGTTATATTAATCCGTCATACTTATAAATTTCTTGAAATCGGGCTCACCATGAAAATCAAACAACATTAATACATTTTCATTCTCATCGCCTTCAACAATCATAAGAAGTTCTGATTTTTGTTTTGATTTCTGGTTCATTATCATTCGAACTTTATCGCCTCCATCATTTACGGTCATAATTTCTGCAAAGGTTCCATTTTTAATTCCATTATCTAAAATTGAAAAATCGCTTTTTTGGAATCCGTTTTCGCAAATTACAATTTTCATATCGTCAATCATTTCAAGAACTTCGCGTTCTTCTTCTTCCATATCGCCAAAAGCTAAACCTGCTTTTATTAGAAAACTGGGAATAACCATAGTGAATTCGCTGTTTCTTTTTTGATAATCGCGAACAACATCTCTTAATGTTTCTTGTGCAAATATACCAGTAGTAGTAATAAGCAAGATAAATAAAGCAATACCTATTTTTTTCATAATATTGAGTTTTAAAAATTAAACTTTTCTAAAAGACGAATGAGAAATAAATTCGTTACAGGTATTATTAAAATTCAAGGGAAATGTAATTCTCTTTTAGTACAAATGGGCTAAGGCTCACTTATTTTTTAAAATTACCGTTGGCTTAAGCCAACGGTAATTAAACTAATTTATACAAGGACTTTAGTCCATATTTTAGAAATAATCTTCGGGATTTACATTTTTTCCTTCTTTTATTACTTCATAATGCAAATGTGGCCCAACAGATAAACCGGTTTGTCCAACATAACCAATTACGTCACCTTGTTTCACTTCTTTTCCTTCAATTACATTATATTCAGAAAGCTGTGCATAGAGTGTGGAAAAACCATTTGTATGATCAATAATAATATATTTACCATAACCTTCACCTTGCTTGAAATCCTTCTCCACTTTACGAACTAATCCGTTTGCAGTTGCAAATACAGGCGTCCCCATAGGAGCTTTTATATCAACAGCATTATGCATCATTTCCTTTTTCGAAATAGGATGAATTCGCATTCCATAACCTGAAGAAATTTCAACTCCATCGCCCTTTTTTACAGGAAAAATCGAAGGAATTAGTTTTGAATCTGAGAGAGTTTGTAAAACCTGATTTGTATTTAAAAAACTTTCTGTTGATGTTTTCATACTAAAAGCCATTAACAATAAGGCTATTAATGGAATAATCAATAAAGTTTTAAATTTTGCTAGTTTACTTGAATTTATTCTTGTCATCATTTTTATTCTGTTTTTAGGTAATGAATAATTAAATTGGCTGGCAAGACGAACATGTATATTCTTTTCAATCTGGTCGATAATTAGTTGTTGATAAGCAATTTTATCATTATTTGTTTTTAATACACCCCTATCTGCCAAATATTCATGAATTTCTTTAAATGCTTGTCTGTACCGATAAATGAAAGGATTAAACCACTGAAAAACAAGAATTATTTCAAGAAGAATAGCATCAAACGAATGTTTCTGTTTTGCATGTGTAATTTCATGCAGTAACAATTCATTTGAACCATCCCGATAATCATCTTTATCGATAAAAATGTAGTTAAAGAATGAAAACGGTGAACTACTGTTATTCAACAACACTAATTTAAATTTTTTATAATTTATTATTTCATTGGCATTTATAGTTTTAAATAGTTGAAATAGTTGATAAAATAATCGTATAAGAAATATGCTAACACATACAAAGTATAAGAGTACAAGAAAATTTGGTTTGTGAATCAATTCAATTGTATTTGTTTCAAGAGAATTAATTGTTGAACCAAAGTTCATGTATTCGTTGAATTCAAATTGATTTTGAGAATTAACCATAAATCCAGACACTGAAAAATCAAGAAATGGAAGTATACAAGAAAATATCAATCCGAATATCATGAAGATTCTATTAAATTGAAACCACGTATCTCTTTTAAGAAATAACTCATAAAACGTGTAAAATAGAGATACAGATACGGCTGATTCAATAAGATATATTATAAATGAATTCATTATTCTGATTTTTTCTTTTTTTCAATTTGTTCTTCAACTTGTTTTTTTAGTTGTTCCAGTTCGTTTAGACTTAAATCATTTTCCGATGCGAAAAACGAAACCAGCTTACTGGCTGAATTGTTAAAAAAACCGTTTACTATACTTTTAAAAAAGACTTTTGTATAGTCCTTTTTACTTATTAAAGGATAATATTCGTGAGATTTTCCATACGTTTTAAATCCAATAAAACCTTTAGCTACAAGTACACGAACAACAGTTGAAATAGTTGTATATGCAGGTTTTGGATCAGGGAATTGATCTGCAATATCTTTTAGAAATCCTTTTTCGATCTCCCAGAGATATTGCATTACTTGTTCTTCAGCTTTTGTTAATTCTTTCATTTGACAAATGTATAACTATTTTTATAATTATACAACTATTTTTATAGTTATAGTGTTATTAAAAAAGTTTAATGTTTGTAAATATGGATATTAAATTTAGAAAATAGAATAATTCAGAGTGACTTCTACTTGCACATCAGTATTGTCAATTAGGGAAATTTCGGTATCATAACTATTAAAAAAAATAGAGACTTTACAATATAAAATCTCTATTTCAATTTCAAATTAGCTTTTTTTTATTTCATATTAAAGCTGTAACTCAACTTTGCAATGATTTCTCTGCCTGCGCTTGGTATGGGAGCGTGCCATCCATTATAAGGTTGAATATATTGATAACCTGAATCAAAAAGATCATATACTCCAACACCAAAATTCAAACCTTCAGTAAAAAGATTTTTATAATTAATAAACAGGTTTATGAAAAATACCGGATCTTGTTTTTCAATAAAAACATTGTCTTCAGTTGCATCATAATTTATATATGCATATCTTTCAGTTAAATATATTAAAGAAGGATTAATACTTAAACCTTTGTAAACCTTAAAACTTCCATTCAATAGTATTTTATTTTGAGGAGATCCAACTAATGCTTTATCATTTAAACTTACTTCATAATCGGCAATTTTGTTAATTCCTTTAGTACTATAATAAGAATAATTCAGTTTTATATTACCCCATTTTTCCCTTAATATATATTCCAATTCAAATCCTTTTGAACCTGTTTTTCCTTTATTTTCATAACCTTCATTACCTGCTTCATCAACACTATAAACAATGGTATTATCAAGCGTAATATAATAAACATTGGCTGTAAAAATCATGCCTGAAGATATTAAATACCCAACTTCCCCTTCGATTACTTGAGTATTTTCAGGTTTTATACTTGGTTGATAATTTACAGTATCTAACCAGGAATTGTAATCAATATTTTCTATTCCAGGAGCTCTGAATGCCTGACTATATAGTAACTTAAAATGAAGTTTGTCAAATGCTTTTGTAAAACCAATTCTGGGTGCAAAAGCAGTTCCAAATTCACTATGATTATCCAACCTTGCGCCTACAGTCATATTTATGAAATTAGTTTTAATTATACCTTGTAAAAATCCCGATATATTTGTATAATCTATTTCATATTTACCATTCCAATATGTCCATGCTTTATCATTATTAACAGCATTATCCTTATAATATTCAACTCCTCCAATTAAATTGATTTTATCGTTAATATCATAAGAAACAGTTAAATTAGGTTTTATTCGGGTTACAGTTCTGTCATAATTATAATATGATGGATCTTCACCGGGTAAAGAATCCTCCGTTTGTGTCCAAGGATTCGAACTAACATAACTTAATTTTGGAGTAATAGTTACTTTATCAGAAATCTTCCAGTCATATTTTAATTCACCAAACATACTTGTAAATTCATTTGTATAAGCTTTTAAAAAGTTGTCCACAAAACCATCTCTTGTCACTATTTCATACTTATCGTATATGAACCGAAAGTGAAGATCTTTATATTTCATTCCTAAGTTTATCTGAGCCGGATCCATACTAGTGTTATCTTTCATGTTATAGCTATTTCCATATATATCTGTGTATTCTTTATCGGAGCGATTTCCTTTTCCGTAGAACCCATGTAATGCAATTTCAAAATCGTTTATCTTTTTACCTGCAGATAAATTAATATTTTTATGTCCATATGTATCGCTTAATTGTCCATAATTCACTCCAACCGAAAAACCATTTATATCTTCGCCTCCCTTTGTAATAATGTTTATAACACCTAATTCTGCAAATCCACCATAAATAGAAGACCCTGGGCCTCTAATAATTTCAATTTTTTTAATATTATCAACCGGATAATGATTTCCAAACAAAAGAGTAGAAAAACTTAATTCGTTTTGTTCCTGGCCATCTAACATTAATAGAACTTTACCCTCATGTGCCCAATTTCCTCTCATTGAAATGCCTGTTACTCCCTGAACATCTGTTCCAAACTCAATACCTGGGACCAATCTTAAAACATCTATTAAATCCCTAGCTCCGGAGTTTTGAATTTCATCTTCGGTTATAACACTTATAATCCCCGGAGATTCTCTTAAAGAAAGAGCTTTTTTAGAAGATACTGTTACTGGTATATTAAGAAGTTCTTCCAAGCTTAATTCCAACAAATCATCTGCAACTATTTTCTCTTCTTGTGCATTTGCATTAATAATAGCAAATAATAAAATGAAAATACTTAAATAAATTTTCATAAGGTTTAGGTTTTGGTTAATAAATTTTTATAAAGATCATAAGA
Organism: Bacteroidetes bacterium GWA2_31_9b; assembly: GCA_001769005.1. Classification (GTDB taxonomy): domain Bacteria; phylum Bacteroidota; class Bacteroidia; order Bacteroidales; family UBA12077; genus UBA12077. The sequence goes on from MENE01000183.1 coordinate 6,742, forward strand.
TAAAAATGAAAAGTCAACTATTTTAAGTGACTTATAGTTATATCTGCAATATTTTTGTATTAAATTGTCGTATGCTTGCCAGCATACAGGGAACACGCATAAAAGATTTTTATCCTTGTTTATGTTTAACGAACATGTTCGTTTCATAAGAGATATTATATACATCACATCTTTTAAGTTTACCGAAACTATTTTTAATTGTTAAATAGATTGTGTATTATATCCGTTTTGATAATTTTGGTTTAAATATTCCGATTTATAAAATATTTATAATAGGTATCGGAAGCATCGCCAAACTTTTCAATTTTGTTTCCTAATACTTTATATGTACAATACTCACCAGTAACACCTGAGAAATAAATTTCATATTTATCCGACTTCTCATCAACCATCACAATCTTTGCTAATTTTTCATCAATATCCGTAGCTGTAAGATTTGCATGACAAATAGGACAAAAGAAATCAACTTCTTCTCTTTCTTTAATTTTAAAAGTAGGATGGAGTAAACTTGTATAATCTCCCAGTTTAGGGCTAAGGAGTATAATACCTGATCTTTTATCCTTCTTGGTAATTGCAAGAAATATAATTTTATCTCCTACAAGAAGGTGACCATTACATTTTGGGCAAATAAAATCAGTTTTCATAATAGATTTCCTCCTAATATTTCATAAAAGTTACAAAAAAGCGCACCTAAAATCCAGTAAACTGATTCTTATTTTAAGCAAAGCTAATCATTATCAGTAATCATTCAATAAAAATAGAATTGCACAAATTTTGTAAGGAAAGTCTTAATTTCCTTTTATTGTTTTTTAATATATAATTATATTAGTATTTTTCACATTCAAAAATTATTATTCGCATGAAAAAAATTTTACTATTTCTAAGTGTAATATTACTTATTGCAGGTTGTGCCTCGAAGCGTTATACAAAAAAAGCAGCAAAATTTGAAGAAGCAGGATTATACGAAGATGCTGCTGCTTATTATTATGAAGCTATAAAGAAAAAAGATTCAAATGTTGATGCTAAACTGGGATTACGTAAAACTGGCCAACAAACATTAGATAAGAAATTATCGGAGTTTAATATTGCATACAAACAGGCCGATTATAAAAAAGCTGTTTACTATTTTATTGATGCTGAAAATTATTATAATAAAATAAAGGCTGTACATGTTGAGTTAAATTTTCCAGAGTACTATAGAGAATATTACGAAGAATCTAAAAATGATTATCTGAATAAAAAATATACCGATGGAGTTGATAAGTTAAATCGAGATGATTTTGCAGCTGCATTTCTAGTTTTTGATGAAATAAAGAAGATTGATGCAAATTACAAAGATGTTAAAGATTTATATATTACAGCTAAGTATGAGCCTCTATATCGTGATGCCAATCAATATCTCGACAACAATTTATACAGAAAAGCATATTATACTTTTGATAATATTCTAAATGGAACTGGTGGTTATAAGCAATCATCAACACTTAAAGAAGAAGCACTGGAAAAAGGAACAATAACAATACTTGTCGCCGAATTTCAGTATTCAAATAATTATACAAGAAATACATCCCAGGTAGTTACATCAAAAGTAAGATCGTTACTAAGTACATCGGAAAATCCGTTTATTAAGGTTATTGATGTTTCTGCTGTAAATGCGAACATTTATCAGGATGGCAGATTAAATATGAAAGCTGCTAACCTTTCAGGAATAAAAACAATTTTA
>MENE01000183.1:8479-9902 GCA_001769005.1 Bacteroidetes bacterium GWA2_31_9b
AAATACTGGGAAATTAAACAAGACCGAAAAAAGAGGATATTTAAAAGTAGTTAAGAAAGTTAGAAATGATAAGGGTGAGGAAATAGAAAAAGTTGAATACCACAAAACTACATATTACGAATACAAAGCAGAAAATTATGCAAGTGTAGAATTAAATTTCAAACTTATTTCAACTGAGAATAATGAGATTTTAGTGTCTGACCTGATTAGTTTGACTAATAATGATGAGATGCATTATGCTACTTATAGCGGTGAAAAGAAAACTTTAGTACCCGGCTATTGGAAATATCAAGACAGAAAATCATCTGAAGATAATGTAAAAGATAATCAGAGCGATATCAATAGATTAAAAAACTTATTGGGAGCATCGAAAGAAATAAAATCGACTACTGAATTATTGGACGAAGTGATAAAACAGTCTGTTCAACGAATAACAGATAAAGTAAATAAATATAATCCCGAAAAATAATGCAACGCTATTTAATACTTGTACTTATTCTTTTTGTATCGTGTACAGCAAAGAAAAAAGCAGCAGAACTAGAATTACAACCCGACTGGGTAAAACAAAAACCATATATTCCCGGATATTATATTGGTGTTGGCTCAGTAAAGAAAATTGGAACATCGGCCGATTACACAACAAAAGCACGTCAGGCAGCACTTACTGATTTAGCTGAAGAAATATCATCAAATGTAAGTGCAACATCAGTATTACATACCATTGAAACTGAATATGGGCATTCAGAAACTTTCGACCAACGAATTCAAGTTTCGACAGATGATTATCTTGAAGGATTTGAACCTGTAGCATTTTATGAAACACCAGAATCATACTGGGTGTATTTTAAAATTGAGAAGAGCACTTATCATGAAATGAAGAATAAAAAAAAGCAGGAAGCAATTGCTGCAGCAATTGCTAAATATCAATCTGGATTACAAGAACAACAGGTAAACAAGCCCAAAGAAGCTTTAACATTTTATTTACAAGGATTACAAGCAATAAAAAAATATCTAAATGAAGAAACATCAACACAGCTTAACGGGAACACCATAGATATAGGAAATGCACTTTATTCATCGGCAAACGAAATAATAAACCAGCTTTCAATTGACGCAATAACTAAAGAAATAAATATTAAACGTGGAAAAAGTTTTGATAAAACCCTTTTATTTAAGGTTCAATATAAAAATAAACCGGCTCAGGATATTCCTATAGAATTTAGTTATACAGGAGGATATCTTAAAAAAGACCGTCAGAATTCAGATGCAACAGGTTATGTACAACTAGAACCTGAACCCATTTTTTCAAAAAATAGTACAGAGCAAATAGTTGCATCGATTAATCTGAAGGAAATTGCACAAAAAGCAGTTGAAGATTTATTTATTCGTGGATTGATTTTAAAACGCAACTTAAAACCAGCAA
>MENE01000183.1:9916-14065 GCA_001769005.1 Bacteroidetes bacterium GWA2_31_9b
ATTACAAATCCTTCTTTAGCAATCGTTATTGCAGATAAAACCTGTAATGGTGCAGAATGTGACCGTATAAACAGTATTTTCAATCAAAATATGAGTCAGGGTAATTTTAAGATAGCATCGAAAATCGATTCTGATTATATTTATGAATTAAACTATTCAATTAAACCAGGTGAAAGCGCAGGAGGTTTGGTTTCTGTTTATTTAACCGGTGAGCTTAAAATTATCGATAAAAATAAAAGCATGATATGGACCAAACAAACCGAAAATTTTAAAGGAGTAGGTTACAACACCGAAGAAGCAAAAGAAAAAGCCTTTAACGAATTTTGTAATGCTTTAGATCGTAAACTTTTTAAACAAGGTTTAGAGAGTATCAGGTAGTTTGAATAAAGAAATTAAATATTAAAAAATGATAGAAAATAATAAACTTGACAATTTTTTTGGACCAGTGGGAACTTCGGCAGGTATATTATTGTTTTTTGTCGGTATAGTTGTAACCTATTTTTCATTTGTTGGACTTGTTCTTATAGTTATTGGAGCATTTATTGGATTTTCACATACAAGTACACTTATTGATTTTGATAAAAAACAAATTAAATTTTCGAATAATCTATTTGGATTTATAAAAATTGGAAGGTGGACAAATATTGAACCCGAAATGGTTATTGGAATTAAAAAATCAAAAAAAACGTGGCGTGCATATAGTAGAGGTAATAGGACCCTCGACATTACCGATTCTGATTATAGACTCATACTTTATAATTCAAGTAACAAATTTATTATGCCAATTAAGAAGTTGAATTCATTGGATTCTGCAAAAGTTGAACTTGATAAATTGAGTAATAAGTTGGGATTAAGTATGGCTTAAAATGAGAACTAATTTTTCAAATATTAAATTGAGATTTACATTTAATAATTAATTCTATAAATTTGCATTAATACTTTTATTATACTCAATTATTAACTAAACCTAAATCATTATGAAAGCATCTGCACCAAAAACAATCGTTTGGATTCTAGGTCTTATTATTGGAATACTAGGCCTTGTAGGTCATTTTGTAGATATTCAATATATAACAGAATATAGTTTCTGGCTATTAGCCGGTGGATTTGTTTTATTAGCGCTTGGTACTACATTTAAAGGTTTTTAATAAAAAAAAAAATTTAAGGTGCCCACAAGTTATGGGCACCTTTTTTTAAAACCTATTCTTCTTCCTTTGTTTTTAAAGCAATAATTCCTCTTGTAAAAAGAGAGCCTGCAGCGATTCCTCCCATTACAAAAATTAAATATTTTGCAAAACTTATTTCTGTGTTATCGTAAAAAACAACTGTTACAGCTAAAAAAACAATAGCAAGTACAAAAAATCGGATTGCAATTTTTTTCATAATCTTTTGATTTATAAATTAAACTGAATAAAAATATAATACTAAAATCATAAATCAAATTTTCTGTTTTGCAGAAATTTCACTAATTACCAATCTAAGGATTGAAGTAACCTCCAGCATTTTCTCCTCATAAACAAAATCATCTTTACCGGTATATTGTTTCATAATATACTGCAAACCTTCAATTTTACCATTTTTATCTTCCACTTCATAGATTTTACCATAGCCAACAATACTTTTAAATTTCATTCCATAACCACATGCTTTGTTGGCAAGCACTAATTCATGATCCACATCCATTTGAAAACATGCAGAGTTATTTTTTTTGATAATATCAATTTTGCGACCAGTTTTAGCGCAATGAAAATAGATAACAGATGGATTGCCAGATTTATAACCAAAATTTAAAGCAACAATATATGGAATTTGGTCATCTATTAGTGCAATCCGGCATACATCTGCCTTTTTAATAATCGACTCTATTTCATCTTGGATTAAAATTTCTCTATCGCTTCTACGCATAAATTTTTAAATATAAAAAGTGATTTGATGAATATATATATTTAATTTTTCTCTTTTGATTTTAAAATAATTACGGTTAACATTCCTGCTATAAGTACAAAAGTAGTTAAAATACTACCTTCAGGTCCAAATTCACCTCCAGTAATATATTTTGGCCCTTCGGCTGTTAAATTTAAAAGAGAGCCAAAACCTTCCGATCCACTAACTTTTAATCCATAAATATTTTCCATTGCCCAATTCCATGCTGTATGCCATCCACATGCAGCCCATATACTATGATTATACAATATGAAAATAATAAGCATAAGTGCAAATAAAAGTAAATTAATTATTGCCAAAACCGAAATGCCTGTGTTTAGTCCATGAATAAGAGTAAAAATCAAAGAAGAAATAAGAGCTCCTAGCCAAGGTCGGTAACGAGCACCAATAACTTGAAATTGCCATCCTCGGGCAATCAACTCTTCAGTAGCACCCTGAATTACATATCCAATTAATAAAAGGATCATGATTCCTAAAAAGTCAATACTGAAAGGATCTGTGTCTTCTTTAAATCCAATTGTTCCAAATACCGCCATTAAACCAATAACGATACTCAGCATGATAAAACCCAATAAAAAGCCTGTAATATATTTAAAAAATGCACGACCTTTAGTTAGTCCCAAAGTTCTGAATGAGCGTTTTTCAAAAAAATGAACCCATAACCATAACAAGAACATAACAAAACCAAAGGAAACAACAAGTGTATAAAATTCATTAAATACTTCAGTAAATTTTGGACGTTGAAGAATAATCTGATATAAAACAAATTCACTAAAAATGAATCCTACAATAAAAAAAACAATTAGCAATGGAATTGCTATGGCAATATGCGTTATTCTTTTTCCATTTTTTGCTAAAACAAAAAAATCATTTTCTGAACTGAAAAGGATTCTTATAGTTTCGATTAACTTTTTCATGTTGCACTACTTCTTAATAAATAAAACAAGGAACTAAAGTTAAAATTAACTATACTATTTTAAAATTCAAATAGATATAAAAATATCTGTGAAATTTAAACGATAAAGTATTTATTTAGGAAAGTATCTTTTAAAGAATTATTTAAACCGTTCATCCGATTTGATTGATTTTGCTTTATGAGCATTTGTTTCAAGCCATCCTTTGTTTGAATCGCTTACTGAATCAAAATCAAAAACAAAAGGCTTAATGTCAATTAAAGGAGTATTATTCAATACATCAATATTTTCGACATAAATACTATTGCCTTCAATTCTATTTAGTTTAATTACAGAAAGACCTATCGGATTTGGTCTTTTTGGAGCTCGTGTTGCAAAAATTCCATGGATTTCATCATCCATAAATGGTTTCACGAGTAATTTATAATCACCTGTTAAATGGAGATGATATAACAGAATAATATGAGAAAGGCCATCTAAATCTTTTAGTCCATCAACAAATTCAGGAAATATTTCAATAATTCCCTCCACTCCTTTTGCACCTGTAGGTTGAATTGGCATTCCTTCAACATTATTAAAAGGAGTATGAATAATACCAATTGGTTTATATGTAATTACTTCCATAGTATATTTTACAACTGAAAACTAATAGGGAAAGTAAACGAAACATCTACAGGAAGCTGATCCTGAAACCCAGGAGTCCATAATGGAGACGATTTTATAACTCTGATTGCTTCTTTATCGAGCAATTCGTGCACACTTTCCTCTACTTTAATATCGTATACTAAACCAAATTTATTAATCTTGAACTGTGTTACAACCCTTCCAGAAATCCCTTTTTTAAGAGCTTTAGATGGGTAAACAAGGGTTTGTTCAATATGTTTTTTAAATTGATCTTGTGTACCATTATTGAATTTTGGCATTTTATCTACTATTTGATAAAAACTACCAATAGAATTTATTTGATTTATTATAATAGAATCTTCTGAAATACTATCTGAAAAATTATAAACCTTTGAATACTTCTTTTCAGGATTATTAATTTCAAAATCCCACATTCCAATTAGAAAGCCATCTTTATATTGCCCCCTCATATAAATCTCACCAGGATTTATATAAAACTCTGCTTGCCCATTTAAATTATAATCTTTGTAATTTGTTATTGTTGTAACATCTCTTCCATTAAAAGATAAAAAATATTCAATGAATTTACCTGTACCATTTTTCAAATCCCCGTCATAGAGTATATTTTCTTTATCTGAAGTATAAATACTTAAATCATAAGGTACAC
>MENE01000183.1:14092-20274 GCA_001769005.1 Bacteroidetes bacterium GWA2_31_9b
ACTCTCCATTTTTCTCGGAATATGATTTATATGATCCATGCATTTTCCCTTTCTTAAAATCAATGGTTTTTTCTATAGCTCCATTTTCGAAATAAAATATTTCAACTCCATCTTTTTCGTCATATTTGTAATTGATTTCACGAGCCTGTTGGCCATTCTCGAAATATCCTTTTGATAGCCCATGAAGCAATCCATTTTTGTAGTTCATTACAGAAATCAGATGTTCATTCATATAATATTCCCAAACGCCATCCTTTTTACCATTCGAATAGTTACCTTTTATTTTAAGTTCTTTCCCGGGAGTATAAATCCATTCTCCACCCTGTTGATTGTTTTCAAATTGACCGGTAACTTGAACATTACCTTTAAACTTATAGATATAACTACCCTGTTTAATCTCAGGCTTTTCTTTAAGCACATAATATGTTAGTGATGTTCTGGCTTTATCGTCAAAAACCTGTTCTTTTTTTAGTTTTTGTGAGTAGGCATTATTTATTAGCAGTACTATGCTTAAAGTTAAAAGGCAAATTTTTCTCATTAGATTTAATTTTTATTCACTCCGAAAGTAAAAAAAATAAACGATTCTGAGAACAAAATTTTATGACCTGTTTTGAAAATCTGTTAGGTCTCAATTTATTATCTCAGCTTAGAAATAAATTCTTTGATATGAATCTGTTTTATTCCTTTAAAATCGGATCCTGACATGGCTTCATCCATAGAAACCACATATTTGGGATAATTATCTTTTATCTCCAGTAAATTACCAAATTCTCTATTAACTGTTTTCTCATCCTGTAGCAGATAAGTAACCTGAACATAGATTTTTTTTCCTGATTTTTCGCATATAAAATCAATCTCCTTATTAGCAGTCTTACCAATACTAATCTGATATCCCGATATTTTTAAATGTTGATATACTACATTCTCCAAAATTTTATTGATATCATTTGCCTTGTATCCAACAATTGAATTTCGTAAACCAATATCTTCAAAATAGTATTTCTCTCCAATTTCAAATATCTTTTTACCTGTAATATCTGCTCTAAGTACTTTAAAAATAAAAAACGCAGATTCTAAATGACTTAAATAATCGAGTACTAACTGAGGTGAGATTTGAATTCGTTGTGATTTTAAAAAATCGCTAATTTTTTTAGATGATACCAAGCTTCCTGTATTATCGGCAACGTATCTTACCAGGTCTTCCAAAAAGTTAACATTACGAATGCTGTATCGTTTAACGATATCTTTATAAAGAATTGCTGCATAAATATTTTTCAGGTAATCATAAATAACGTGATCTTCTAAATTCAGGTTAATTAAATAGGGCAATCCACCATATTTAAAAAATTTAAACAATGAATCATTATCATTCCTTAATTTATGAAATTCCAGGAATTCACTAAAAGACAAACTATAAATCTTTATTTCGACATACCTACCACTTAGAAACGTTGCTAATTCACCAGATAATAGTTTGGCATTACTCCCTGTACAATAGATATCATATCCACCTTTTGCCTGCAAACTCCTTAAAGCCTTCTCAAAATTTTCAATATCCTGTATTTCATCAATAAAAATATATTTCTTTCCCGTTCCAACTTCTTTACTTGAAATGTAATCAAGTAAGTCTTTATGGTTAACTATAGATTCAAATACATCCAATTCCTTGTTAATATAAATTATTTCCGGATTTTCATGAATTAATGCTAATTCATCCATGATTTGAAAGAGCATATAACTTTTCCCAACGCGTCTTTGTCCAACCAATACCTTAATAATATCTTTATTGATATAAGGTTTTACTAATTCAAGGTAAATTGGGCGTTTTATATATTCTCGTATAAAATCTGGCATAACAATACATTTTATAAATAAACCTTTTACAAATATACAATAGTTTCACTTATACACGAAACTATTTCAATATTTATTAAGTATTTAATTTACACACGAAACTTTAATAATATATCAATTTAAGAGGGTGTCCGTAATAATACCTTGAAATTTAATTATTATTCAAGATGTTCCGCTTTCCAATGCATAGCAGTAGAAACTCTCGTTTTTCCACTTGGATGATCAAAAAGGAATATCTCTTCGAATTTTCCCGGATCGATCTTCCTGTAAGTTGATAACTTCATAGATACCGATGCAAAACCGTCAGGTTCGCGAGCAGTATTTAAACCAAAATAATCGGCTTCCACTTCGTTTGAGCGAACTATGTTATTCATTATCGGACTTGCAATAAAAAAGAAAGCAGTAAAAAGAAAAACAATTAATGGCAATCCGCCAATATCAGCAATTCCAGAAATAGCCCATTTGTTCTTAAATCTTGTAATTAATTTATTGTAAGCCCAATTAATAAAAGCAAATCCAATAAATATAAGCAATGCAATATATATTAGCATTTCGTAAACATGATTTAATACGTAATGGCCTAATTCGTGTGCCATAACCGATTTTATTTCTGCAGGTGTACATTCATTCAATAAATTATCGTTTAATGAAACTCGTATTGTACTTCCAAAACCACTTACATTCGCACTTATTCGGTTGCTTTGTTTTGAAGCATCAAACTGGTAAACATTGTCTGCAGGAACTCCATTTGCGCGAGCCATTGATAATATTTCTTCTTTAATTTCCTGATTTTCGAGAGGTTTATAATCATTAAACAAGGGACTAATAAAAACAGGACTAATAAACATTGAAAACACGAGAAACAACACCATGATTCCACTTCCCCAAATCCACCAGTTTTGTTTCACTTTGCGAATTACAGCATAAAGAAATGTAAGGAGAATACTTCCAAAGGCCAATGACAATGAAAGGCCAATCATTTCTTCAGAAAACCAACCAATAAAATCCAGATTTGATAATCCGTATTTGTGTTCGCGAAAAAATCCTTGATAAAGGCTAAATGGAAATGTTAATATGTACGAAAAAAGGAAATAGATTGCAACGTATATAAATCCCTGAATATGAATATTACGAACTTTTTCAGCAATATTCTTAATCCATTTCGATAAGCCAAGAGAAAGAAAGATAAATGCAATTACTAACTCCATTAAAAATCCCCAAAGACCTAACCAATAGCCACCTTCGAAATATGAATCTGATTTTTGTTTTTGTTCAGGAGAAAGTGTATTTAGATAGTATTCTGTAGAAATATCCGGATTGAAAGTTTCATTTTCAATAATTGGTGTCGAGACTGATTCTTTAACTATTTCCTGTGAAAATCCTATAAATAAAAAATTTATACAGAGAAGTGATACTAAAACTAACTTTTTCATACTATTGTTATTAAATTAATACTTATTCAGACGATATAAACTGTATTTTGTTACAATTCAATTTCTAAAAAAATTGACTAGAAACTTATTTACCAATAATTCTCAACATATCTTCATCGGAAATATTCAATAAACCTGAAGCTGGCAACCTTTTAGTTAATTCTTTCCAGTTTGAATCTTTTTCGAATATCTCCATAAAAATTGGGATTGCATCGTTTAATTTGTTTTTATTGGCTAAAGCAACAGCTTTCCAGTATTTCATTTCGAGATTATCGGGAAACATTTTTTCAGCAGTAGCATATTCATCAAGAGCTTTAGTCATATCGCCGGCTTCAATGGCTAAATCGCCATTGTTCATGTGTTCATAAGCTCTAAAAACATTTAACAATCGCTCCAGTTCTATTAGTGGAGCAGTATTATCATCGACACGTAAATCGATTTTTTTATCCATCCATTCGTACTTTACAGTTTTGGTATTAAAAACAAGCAAAACTGCCGATTGCTTTCCACGAATATCGCCACCGGCATCTTGTGCCGCTTGCATTGTTTTTACAACCCTTTCGGCTAAAGGTAAACTTGCATTTTCGCGAAAAATTTTTGCCATTGCAGGAACCACATCGTTGTTAAGCATCATATTTGCCTGAACAGAAAAATTCTCGCCAATAATATGACTAGCTGATTGCACACATAATTTACCAGTATATGTTGAAACATTGCCCTTTGTATCGAGAAATGCAACTTGCCTGTAATCTCTACCGGGATCCTGCTCGACAAGAATCTGTAATGCCTGTTCTGCAGTTTTACCTTCTGATATAAGTTTTAATCCCTCGGGTCCATAAGCAGGATTAACAAATGACTGAGTAGCCACAACTCCAACTCCCGACTTCCCCCATGAAACTAATGATCCTACAGAAAACCAATGGCTCTGTACTCCTACGGCCATTTCTCCTGTTGCTGTATCAATAGCTACAATTGAAAAGGTATGTGCAAATGGTTCATCTGCCTTAAAGAATTGTGCATTGACGTTATTTATAACAATACTTAAAAGTGCGGTTAAAAAAATCGTATAAAGTGTTTTCATCGTTTGATTGTATTTTTATTAATAAGTTGAAGTCATATTTTCATCTACACAAATAATAAAATCGGCTTTGTTTTTATTTTCATCTTCTAATTGAAAAACATTAGATTGACTTACAGATGATATTGTAATATATTTTAAATTGGGGTTTAATTTTTTCAGATACCAAAGTATCCCTTCGTAATTGTCGGAATGATAAGTTCCCTGAAAATGAATAAACTGATATTCATCAATGATATTTTGTGCAATAAAATAAGCCATAGTAGCATCTTTTATTGCCTGGGCTTTAGGTAAATTTTCACCACCGTGTCCACCCATCATTTCAAGCATATTTTTATACCCGGGCAATTCTGGATCATACTCAATTGGCAATGGAGCAATCCAGCTTTTTTCTTCATCGGTTAGCTGTTCGAGTGCCTCAAATCCTTTTTTATTTACCATGCTTGCAAATCGACGAGGAATATTAGTAGCAATAAAATTAAGTTGTTTTTCTTTTGCCAGATCGACCAATGGAGCATAATCTGTTTTGTAATTTGGCCAAAGTCTTGCTAAAGTATCAAATGCCTTTTGGTTTATTTCATTTTTTAAATATAAATCTAACTCGTCCTGATTATCGGCTTCGAACATTTCTGCTCCGAAAACTAGCTTATTATTCTGCGCCAAATCGAGACTTACTTCATATTGCAACCAATGTGAAATTGGATTATTATGCAGTTCACCAAACAAAATGATATCGGCATTATTCACAGACTGAATCATTGTTTCGTAAGTAACTACATCACCTTCTGAGTTAAAAATTGTATATGCAGATTTAACCTGAGAAAAGGCCTGGATTCCAACTAAATAGATTACTATTGATAAAATTATTTTTTTCATAAATTGCACTTTAAAGTTGAAATGAATTTAAATTTTAATCCATCCCAAGTTATTGAAATATTCTAATTTTATTTTGATTTTAAATCCTTTTTATCTTAAATATCTATATTTTTATAATTGTTATGATTTTAAAATCACATTGTAATTTAACCAAACTATGACACAAATAATCAAAGATACACTTTTGCTTTTCGACCCGATTAGTTTGTCAGAAATGGAAGATTATAAACTACTAAACAGAATTGATACTAAATTCATTTGTAATATTAAACAACTCCCACAAATTCTGGCTTTGGCATCAAAGGATTTTCGAATTCAAACATCGGGAAACGAACGTATTTTTGGGTATGAATCGCTTTACTTTGATACTCCTGAAATGAAAAGCTATTATGATCATCACCAAGGGAAACGAATACGTTATAAGGTAAGATTTCGAAAATATCTGGATACTGGAGATGTTTTTCTGGAAATTAAAAAGAAAAAAAACGACATCCGAACTGATAAAAAAAGGAAAGAATTTGAGTTTAGCTCAACTTTAAACGATCAGCATTTTAAATTCTTAAATAAGCATATTGAGATTCCTAAATCAGGCTTTTCTCCTGCAATATGGACTAATTTTAATAGAATTACGCTTACAGGAAAAAATCGTTGCGAACGGATTACAATTGACACAGGAATTCATTTTAAAAGCGATATTAACACAATTAACTTACCTTTTTTAACCGTTATAGAAGTTAAGTTTAATAAAACAGAAGGTATTAGTCCTTTTACAAAAATATTAAAAGATTTCAGGATTAGTCCATTAGGAATTAGTAAATATATACTTGGCAATATACTTTTAGATCCTAATATTAAACACAATCGGTTTTTATATAAAATTAACACTATAAATAAAATCTGCTATCCTACTTAATATTATTATTGGAACAATTGAAACTACC
>MENE01000183.1:20329-28763 GCA_001769005.1 Bacteroidetes bacterium GWA2_31_9b
TCAAATATGCATTTTACTAGGCTCAGTAAGTTTACGTTTTGGTTTTGCAATTGGCCTTTTTGCGGTATTTGGAATATTAAGATACAGAACCAACTCAATTCCACCTCGTGAATTAACCTATTTATTTTTGGTTATTGGAATATCGGTTAAAAATGCTGTTGCTAATGTAAATATCAGTTTTGCAGAACTCATTGTAACAGATTTTCTAACTGTTCTGATTGCATATGCACTAGAGGTTTATTTTTCTATGATGAGGCTTCAACGTAAGAAAATAATTTATGATAGAGTTGATTTAATAAAGCCCGAAAAATACAATGAATTATTAGCAGATCTTTCTACCAGATTCGGTTTAGAAGTAGTAAAAGCAGATATTGGTAATGTAGATCTAATAAGAGATAAAGTTGAATTAATTATCTATTTCAAAAACGTGAAGGGAATAAGTTTTTTTGAATCAACCAACTAGAATTTATTAGTAATGTTTGATTTTAAATCTCATTTTAAAAAATTTATCATTTTAGGATTTTATATTCTGATTTATAATTATTTGCTATTTGCTCAACCTGATGATTCTTTAAGCAAAGATGATACAATCCTTTTTCCTTCTAATTTTTTTGATCAAAATACTCCAATAGAGTTTGAATTAGAATTCGACATTAAATCATTTACAAATAAACTTGATTCTTCAAAATATTTACCTGCTACTATTAAATATAATATAAATGACACTTCTGAAATTAGAAAGTCACTAAAAGTTAATTCAAGAGGGATATATAGAAAGAGATTTTGTAATTTCCCTCCCCTTTTACTTAACTTTAAAAAATCAGAAATAATTGACGATCTTCCTTCAGATGTTAATAAGATTAAAGTAGTTACACATTGCATTCATTCTAAGGAATTTGAAAATTATTTACTTAAAGAATATATAGCTTATAAGCTTTATAATATTATTACAGATTATAGTTTTAAAGTAAGGCTTGCAAAAATAAAATACATTGATACAGGTCGCGAAAATAAAGAGAATACAGAGTGGGCATTTCTAATCGAACCAGAAAATATGTTGGCAGAAAGGCTTAATGCTTATCCAATAAAAATGGATAGAATGAGTCATAATTATACAGATACTTTGAATGCAACGATTATGGTTTTTTTCCAGTACATGATAGCCAATACCGATTTTTCGCTAACAGGCCGGCATAATTTAAAACTTATAAAACTAAAGGATTTTACAAAACCTGCAATAATTCCAATTCCATACGATTTTGATTTTTCTGGATTAGTTAATACTTATTATGCATTACCAACTGAAGATCTTGGTATAAAAGCAGTAACTGAACGACATTACAGAGGAATTTGCAGAAGTGATGATGTTTATATTCAGGCTATTGAATTATTCACTGAAAAAAAGGCAGAGATATTTTCATTTATTATGTCGTGTGATTTTTTAGATAAAAAAACAAAAAAATATGTAATCAGTTTTATAGAAGAGTTTTATAACGAAATTAGTAAACCTGATTTTATTGAAAAGAAAGTTAAATCTACCTGTTTTTAGTATCTAAAAATTTATTCTTGAACAAACTCAATTCTGCCACCACTTGATGTTCCTCGGTAAAATATTCCTGAATTATAAATTAGTACTTCACCAAAATCCCCTTCTTTAATATTTGAATCGATTGCAATTATTTTTCCATTATCAATTGAAATTATATTGGGGAATGTGGTATGTCCGACTACAATATGATTTACATTAAAATAATTTAGAATATTAACAAGTTGATTTTTTGTTACTTTCGATTCAAAAAATCCTCTATACCAGATCGGACCATTTTCTTCCATTAGAAATGCTGATAATGAATCATTTAATATTACATCCCACGATTTTCCTGTAATATGATTTATAAAGAAATTATTTATTTCTTCGGATGTTAATCCTTTAGTAATAATTTCAGGCGATATACCAGCATGCACAAATAAAATATCATTAATAGTTACAAGAACAGGTTTTGTTCGAATCCATTTGCCTAAAAAAGTATTTTCAGCATATAATTGACTATAAACCATATTCATTTTATTAGCTGAAGAAGTATATTTTTCATTGATGTATCGAAGGTCGTTATTTAAAATCATCAACTCATGATTTCCTAATATATAATGTAGCTTTCCTCCAGCTTCTTTTGCTTGATTTTCTAATTGATAAATAAGCCAAAGCAATTCTGTAACCTTTGGACCTCTGTCAAAAATATCACCAAGAATAACCAAATGACCATTACCAAAATTCCATTTTAAATTTGCATCTATAACTTTATTGTTACGAAGCAATTGAATAAAAAGCTCGTATTGGCCATGAACATCACTAATAGCTACAATATTTTCAACACCATTATATTTCTGATTGAAATTTATACTATCGGTTACAGGATTTTTAAGGTTTTTGGAATTTATCTCGATTCCAAATTTATTTTTAAATAATCGAATATTATCATCAGAAATAATTCTTGTAACCACACGGTTTCTTTTAATCCATTTTACGATTATATTATTATTTTCATAAAAAATATATGGCCCGTCGGTAATGTTTTTATTTCTAAAAAAGGGTGGATTATTTTGTTCTATTGAAACAGGTTCGTTTGGATTATGATCAATATCAACATAATTAAACGATAGAGAAATAATTAGTATAAATAACCCTATAATTCTATAGATGATATATTTAATATTTGATCTATACATTGTTTTTAAAACTCATATTATTCTTAAACAATAAATTACTTTAATTCGTTCAATTTTAATAATATTAATGACTCTTTAAAAAATTAAAAAATCATTTAACACTACAAATCTAATAAAGTATTTTTTTACCAAGCTCCAATTATCATACCCATTATTACCATAAGCACAACCTGATACCCGGAATCTATTGCCCAAAGTTTAAATGATTTTCGCTGGAATAAAATATTTACTCCATACGATGTAATTATAAAAAATACTCCAACAAACAATCCCATTTTCAATCCTTTTAACCATGTTGGATGAATGTAGATAAATTTGATTAAAAATGACAACCCAAAAGCCATAATTAACATTAATAAAAAGCTAGTGCCAAAAATAAGAACCATATTTGCATTTTTTATATCATCATCAGAAAGTCCTAAGGCTTTTTGCCAGCCTTTTCCAAACATTAGAGGACTGTACCAAACAGAACCTATAGCAAATGCTGAAAGTGCAGCTACTACCATTGCTAAATAATTAATTCCTAGTAATTCCATATCATTTAGTTTTTAGTTTATTTTATTTAAACCAATTTACATTCAAAATTGTTCAATTATTTATATAAACAGAGGATTTTATTCAGCAATGGTAAGAACAATTCCAACTGTAGGAATGGTTTCAATTTTAATACGCGGTTCAGCTTGTAAATAACGACGAAGTTTTGAAATAAATACATCGAGGCTACGACCAATAAAATAATCAGTTTCGCCCCATACATCTAACATAATATTTTCACGTTTAACAATTGTATTTTTTGATTTTACTAAAATTGTCAATACTTTACTTTCTTTAGATGTTAATCGTTTTGATTCATTCTTAATTTTTAATTCCTGATTCTGAACATCAAACTTAAATTCTCCTAATTCATAAATCTGTTTTTCTTCGTAAGGAATTTCTGTTCTATTTAAACGATTTAAAATGGAATAAATACGAAATAATAATTCATCTTCGTCGAACGGTTTGGTTACATAATCATCAATTCCAATTCTAAACCCCCTCAATTTATCTTCTTTCATTGATCTTGCAGTTAGAAAAATAACCGGTATTTGTTTGTTCTTTTCTCTGATTTTTTCAGCAAGGGTAAACCCATCCATTTGAGGTAACATAACATCTAAAATGCAGAAATCAAAATCTAGTGAACTAAAACCATTAAATGCTGAAAGTCCATCGCGATATAACTTTACATCAAATCCACTTGATTCAAGAAATTCAAGCAATAAGAATCCAAGATTTGTATCATCCTCAACAAGTAAAATTTTTATTCTTTTATTCATAGTTATTTATCACATATTGGTATTTTTATACTAAACAAACTGCCTTTCCCTGATTTACTTTGAACTTCAATTTCACCATTCATCGATTCTATTATTGATTTCACAGTTGATAAACCTATACCAAATCCTTTTACATTATGTAAATCGCCTGTGGGAACACGATAGTATTTTTCGAAAATCTGATTTTTATGCTCTGTTTTTATCCCAATTCCATTGTCTTCAATTTCTATTATAACATTCTCGGCTTTATTATATATTCTAATAGTTATTTCTGGTAATTTATCGCAGTATTTAATTGCATTATCAATTAAGTTCGAAATAACTATTTGAAATTGTTCCTTATCAGCATGAACAAAACATTTATCTGTTAAATTTTCAAACTTTATAATCCCCTTAAGTTCTTGAATTTGTACATGATAAGAATCAGCAGTACATTTAATAAGATTACAAACATTTATGGTTTCACAAAAACCTGATTTACCATTTTCAATTCGGGCAATATCGAGCAATGCTTCAACTCTGTTTTGTAATTTTTTGTGTTCATTTTTAATGATATTCGAATATTGACTTAATTTTTCATCTTGAGCAATATGTTCGTTTTTCAAAATCATACTATTTGCTAAGGCAATATTTGTAATTGGTGTTTTAAATTCGTGAGTTATATTATTAATAAAATCTCGTGTTCCTTGATACAAAGCTTTCTCTCTTTTGTAATATTTTAAAATTACAATAAACGAAAGACTTATTAATACAATTAGAAGTATTGAACTTATAAATAAGGAACCAATTTGTGCAATAATAAATTCACTCTTTTTGGGGAACTTTATTTTAAGCTCTATCCCATTTTTCAGTAGTGTTTTATCAAGATTATTGGAGAAATAAGTTTTTGGACAAACATTGTAATCCATATCTCTACGAGTATCAACAATATCAAATTCGTATTTTATATTAATTTTATAATATTTGAGTGTACTTTTTATTATGGAATCGACTTTCTGCCATTCATTTTTATTGTACATTTTCTTATAACAAGAAAAGGAATTGCCTTTTCCAATACAACTTACCACTTCTTTACAAATCGATTCATCATCAGCTATTTCTTCAACAATATGATTTAAAGCAAGAGTAGCACTTTGACTAAATTGTTTTTCCTGAATATCGGCTGCTTTGTAAATCCATGATACCTGAATAGCTAAAAGAGCTATAAGGCTTAAAAATGTTAATCCAATTAATATAATTTGTAATCTATTGTTTTTCATCACTACAAATGTAACCAGAAAAATTAAAGATGATTAAAATTTAACATCGTCTTAACACGAATTAACATCAGAATAACTTGATGTTAAACTTTCTCTCATTATATTTGTTTTGTAAATTAAATTAAAAACTAAAATAAATACAATCATGAAAAAAATTTTTGCATTATTATCAGTAGTAGCATTTGTTACATTTATTTCTTTATCAGTTGCAAACGCTCAGGAACCAGAGAAAAAATGTGATACAAAAGCAAAAACTGAAGGTTGCTGCTCAAAAGAGAAATCAAAAGATTGCTCAAAAGCTTGCGATAAAAAAGCTACAGATACTAAAGAAACTAAAGCTACTGAAGTAAAAAAAGAAGAAGTTAAAGAAGAAAAAAAATAATATTTTTTGATTAAGGGAAATCTAATATAATTAGATATTAGCCGGTATGAAAAATACCGGCTATTTTTATTTTCAATATCTCCTATAATTATAAAATACTGACCTAACTATTTTCTAAAATCATTTTACACTATATTTGAAATTATCTAAAATAAATTCGAATGAAAACGATACTCAAACTCTTTATTTTTTCAATTTTTATTATTGCATGTAACCAAAGTAACCAAAAAACTTCAGAAAAAAAAGAAGAAACTGTACTCACAAATGAATTATTCGGTGAATTAGAAGCACTTTTAAAAGTATTTCCCGATTTCGACTTTGGCGATCAGGAATCAGTTGATTTTAAATACAAATCAAGAATCATTGAAAATCAATTCGAGACTATTACAATTTCGGGGATTAAAGTCGAAGCTCCTATAACCTTAGCTGGTGAATTTATTAGTGCATCTGATGTTATACATCGTATTACGAATGTGTTTATCGAGCAAGGTTTTACTCACGATGAATTTAATGATTCTGGAAATTGTAGTTTTTATACCAATGAAAATATGGTAATTCAAATTTGTAGTATTGCGGGAGAAAATAAACTTTTAACTGATGAAATAAAAATTGTAATTAAATTTGGGTTTATTTAGATTTGCTTACAGTTTAAGCAATATCCTCTGTGAACACATATTAATCCACCACATGTTTTGCATTTCCATCGGATTGATTCACTTTCTGTAAATTTATCGATACCCGATTGCTTTATAAAATTCAGGTTCTCAAGCATGCTCATTGCGTATTTTGTTCTATAGCGCTTGTCGAGTTGTTTTAATCTTTTACAAGGATATTTTGGACATTCGTAACAAAATTGTGAAACAGTATCCTTAAGAAAATCACAATTTTTAATGATACAGCTTTTACAATAATTTGGTTTATTGTCGGAATCAGTATTACACCCTTCGCATCTGTTTTTTTCTCTTAAGTAACCCAAACAAATAGCACAATTCATTCCGCAAGGGGCAATTAACGCTGAATCTATTGAACTACATTTTTCCATATTAAATATCTTGTTTTAAAACCCATAATTCTACCATTTCATATGACCGCCAGCTTTGATCTCTTCTTGTATTTTTAGATGCTGAAGCAACTTTCTTTTGAATTAATAATTCTTTTTTGAATTTATTTCCTTTAGCTAACTCTACTTCAATGGGATTAATTTCTCCTGTTTTAGTTACTTGTGCCAGATTTGAAAATAAAAGTACTATTCGTCCATTTTCTGAAAGATGTTTTTTGGCTTCTGAAAAAAATCGTGGAAACAAATTGGGCTCGTAATATATTGCTTTATCAATACCATCAATGTTATGAAAAGCAGGAATCCACGGTGGATTAAATACTATTAATTCTGATTTCTCAACACAATTGGCAAATAAATCACCATGAAATAACTCAATTCTCGATTGCAGGTTATTTAATTTTAAATCTTCTCTTAAACCTACAATTGCATTTGAATTTGAATCTGTGCCACAAACTTTTTCGAAACCATGTTTCAGCATCTGAAAAGACAGAATTCCACTACCAATTCCAATATCTATTGCTGATTTTTTTTCGCCCCGATATTCTTTTAACCAGTTATCAAACAGCTCTAAATGCTCGAATCGGGTTGGGAAATATGTTCCAAACCAGGGATGTATTTTTCGATGTAAAACAGGAATTGAAATACCTTTTTCGTACCATTGCCACGAACTATTTAAACCCTGAACCTGTGGAAATGGCAGTAAAAACTCGTTTAAATCGGAGTATAATATTTTAAACCAGCCAATCTCCGGAGCTTTTTTTACAACCAATTTATTGTTACGTACTTCTAATAACAATTTATGCGAAAGATCTCTAAATTCAGAACGTGTGTCGTGTTGTTCCTTATACGATTTATCTGATTTATTATTTTTTAGGTATTTCTTAAGTTCACTTAATATAGTAATGCCGCTACTAAAGTAATCGTCGATTAAAACATAATATCCATCGAGCAGGGCTTCAATAGCGATTTGCGGATCCATTCTGCGTTTATACTGAACAACTTCAATTTCAGAAGTAATAGGCTCTGGCCTATCTACTTTGATTACATTTTCTGTAGAATTTAATTCCGACTCTTTCATTTGAATAGGCTATTTAACATTCACCTTCCAACGTGAATTTCTCCATACATTCTGTTGTTCTTTGGTAAGAAATGTCCAGGCAATAATTCGGCTGGTTTTATTTCCTTGTCCCATAGGAATTGTTTGTATGTTATAAGCACCTACCTTTTCCAATGCCTGATATGCAGATTTTAGATTGGTTTGTTTTGAAATCAATGATGAGAACCAAAAACAGGTAGAACCGAATTTCTTGCTTTCGCGAATCATCTCACGAACAAATTTCTCTTCTCCGCCATCGCACCACAACTCATTATTCTGACCACCAAAATTCTTGACCGGCTCACTAGTTTGTTGTTGCTTTAAATTGCTTAATTTACGAATAGTTCCCGATTGAGCATCAGCCAAAGATGCATGAAAAGGTGGATTACAAACAGTTATATCAATAAGTTCATCTTTTTTAATTACTCCATAAAAAAAATCTTTCGGATTATTTTGCCATCTCAGCTCAATCTGACCTTTTAAATTGGGATTTTGATCAATAATTTTATTTCCATTTTCAATCGCAATTGGATCAATATCGGCTCCAATAAACGACCAACCGTATTCTTTATTCCCAATAATCGGATAAACGCAATT
>MENE01000183.1:28814-30923 GCA_001769005.1 Bacteroidetes bacterium GWA2_31_9b
ACCATAGTTACTCATCTTTAATAAATCTGCAACATTATGAATGTAATCGGCTCTGCCCGGAATGGGTGGACATAAATATCCTTCAGGAATATCCCAGTTTTTAATATCGTAATAATGCTTCAATAATGCCTTGTTTAGCATTTTTACTGCTTCAGGATTTGAAAAATCAATGGATTCGTCATCGTACATATTCAATTTAACAAACTGTGCTAATTCGGGACAAGTTTCAATGAGTTGTTTAAAATCATAACGCTCACGATGCTTGTTTCGTGGATGTAGTCTTAATTTTTCTTTCGGATGTTCTCTCTTTTCTTGAAGCATGAAATTTAGTAAGTCTATTTTTTATTTCAAATATTTCTATTTTGCTTATTGTTTTCTATCGTGATGAATAATCTGTAAACCCAAAAGGAAATTTCTCAAGAACTGATCTTTGCAAGGTCGATATTGAGTCTGATTAGAATTACGGAAGAATGCACTTAATTCGTGCTTGCTGATTCGTAAGTCAACCAAATTAAAAATATCGAGTATATCTTCATCTTTAAGATTTAATGCGATTTTTAATTTTCTGAAAACTATATTGTTATTAATTACTTTTTCCGGTTCTGGTTGTGGACCCTCTTTTCTGCCACGTTTCTCAATAATAAATCCGTTTAGAAAAATCGCCATCTGAAAGTCTAAAAGTTCCTGATAAGCAGGATCATCATCTTTTTTTAACCAGTCGCTAATTTGAGCTCGTGTTACTTTATAATCGGCTAAGCCAAATATATCAATCATTTTCGTATCGTTTAAATCGAATGTATAACGAATACGGCGTATTATATCATTATTAGTCATAACTAGTTTTTTAGAAACCCGGGAAAGAGAATATTGTATTCAAAAATGCTTAAAATATCTGATGCCAAAGTTAATAAAACTTATAATATAAAAAGACCCTTCAAGTTTTCACCTGAAAGGTCAATCCTAAAAATTTACTAATTATTTAAAATTCAAATAAAATTCCTTGTGCAAGGGGTAATTCAGTACCATAATTAATGGTGTTGGTTTGTCGTCGCATATATGCTTTCCATGAGTCGGAACCCGATTCGCGTCCTCCACCTGTATCTTTTTCACCACCAAAAGCGCCTCCAATTTCAGCACCCGATGTTCCACTATTCACATTTGCAATACCACAATCAGAGCCAACTTCGCCAAGAAACTGTTCACTCTCACGCATATTCATTGTAAATAATGATGATGACAAACCTTGTGGAACACCATTATTCAATTCAATTGCCTCATCAAAAGTTTTATATTTAATAAGATACACTATGGGAGCAAATGTTTCTTCCTGAACAATATGAAAATGATTCTGAGCTTCGGCAATAGCTGGTACAACATAGTTTCCAGATTTGAATTTTTCACCTTCTAAAACTTTCCCTCCAAAAATTACTTTTCCACCTTCTTTTTCAACTTGTTCAACAGCTCGTTCGAAAGCGTTTACTGAATGAATATCAATAAGTGGCCCAACCAAAGTATTTGCGTCCAATGGATTTCCAATTTTACATACTAATTGTTTGTACGCATTAATTAATCTTTCTTTTACTTGTTCATAAACTTTTTCATGAACTATTACCCTGCGTGTTGATGTGCATCGCTGTCCGGCAGTTCCTACTGCTCCAAAAACAATAGTAGGAATAGCCATTTCCAAATCGGCAGACTCTGAAACTATAACTGCATTGTTTCCACCTAATTCAAGAATTGTTTTTCCCAATCGTTCACCAACAATTTGGCCAACCCGTTTTCCTACAGCAGTTGATCCTGTAATTGAGAAAAGTGGTATTCGTTTATCAGCCAAGAAATTATCACCCAAAACTGATGATTTTGCAATAATCAAACTAAAAACTCCTTCGGGAACATTATTCGTTTTAAGAACATTCTGAATAATATTCATAGTTGCAATAGCTGAAAGGGGTGTTTTTGAACTTGGTTTCCAGATTACCACATCGCCTGCAATAGCTGCAAGCATTGAATTCCATGCCCAAACTGCAACAGGAAAATTGAATGATGTAACCAAACCAACCAATCCTATTGGGTGATACTGGTCGTACATTCTGTGATTTCTTCTTTCGG
>MENE01000184.1:0-993 GCA_001769005.1 Bacteroidetes bacterium GWA2_31_9b
CTGTTGGAATTATTGCAAACAATGGGATTTTATTTTCCGAATCAGCTTTGAAGGTAACTCATTTTATTGAAATGTGTAGTGTGCGAAAAATTCCATTGGTTTTTCTTCATAATATTTCAGGATTTATGGTAGGAAAAGAATCTGAACAAAAAGGAATTGCAAAAGATGGTGCTAAAATGGTGCATGCAGTTGCTAATACAAATGTTCCTAAAATTACTATCATTTTTGGAAGGTCGCATGGTGCAGGAAATTATGCAATGGCAGGACGCGCTTATAAACCCAATTTGTTATTTACCTGGCCAAACGCCAAAATTTCAGTAATGGGAGGAAAGCAAGCCGCTGAAGTGTTATGGAGTGTTAAACAAAAAGACAAGATTAATGGCGATGATTTAAAAAATAAAATCATTGAAAGGTTCGAAGAAGAAAGCTCAGCATACTATGGCACTTCCAGAATCTGGGGTGACGGAATAATTGATCCGGTAGATACTCGTAAAATGATTGGATTAGGATTATCTATTGCTGCAAACAAAGAGGTTCCTGGTTATAAACCGGGTATTTATAGAATGTAAATTTTAAAATGAAAAGTTATAATACACTTGACGTAAGCATTCATGATTTTGTAGCTACAATATGGCTAAACAGGCCTGATGTGCAAAATGCTATAAATAACGAAATGTTAAATGAGCTTGTTCATTGTTTTACTTCGTTGGAAAGCATGGATAAGGTTAGGGTTATTGTTATTAGGGGAAAGGGCAAATCTTTTAGTGCAGGTGCCGATTTAAAAAGAATGTTGGAATCGAATAAATTATGTTTCGATGAGAATCTAAAAGATGGGTATCGATGGGCTGAATGTTTGAGGGGAATTTATGATTCGTTGAAACCAACAATTGCAGTGGCTACGGGAAATATTTATGGAGGCGGAAACGGTTTGTTATGTGTTTCGGATATTGTTATTGCCGAAACAAATGCAGCATTTTCTTTTTCCGAAGTAAA
>MENE01000184.1:1061-4409 GCA_001769005.1 Bacteroidetes bacterium GWA2_31_9b
ACAAGCGATATCGTAAATGCATCTCCAAGTGGTATTAATGAAATAAAAATATTAATTAAGGATTTAAAAAACGGGCTTAATCGCAATCAGATTAAAGATTTAACGGCAAACTCTATAGCAAAACTTAAAATGTCTAATGAAGCTTATGAAGGAATTTCAGCTTTTGTTGAAAAAAGACTCCCTGCCTGGATTCATAAATATTAACTGTTTTCAGGTCAAAACTTTATAAAATAATCTTACTAATGAATACAAAAATATATCATCCATTAATTACCGAAAATCATAATAAACTTAGATCGCAAGTTAGGGAATTTGCATTGAATGAAATAAAACCTATTGCTCAAAAACTGGATGAAAACTCAGAGTTTTCGCCTGAATTAACAAAGAAAATGGGTAAGTTAGGATTGTTTGGGATAACTATTCCTGAAGAATTTGGTGGTAAAAATTTAGATACCTTATCGTATATTATAGCTATTGAGGAATTAGCAAGAATAGATAGTTCGCAGGCGGCAACTATTGCGGCACAAAACTCATTAGGTATTGCACCCATATATAAGTACGGTACAAATGAACAAAAACAAAGACTTTTACCACAACTTACATCAGGAGAAAATTTATGGGCTTTTGGTTTAACTGAGCCAAACGCTGGATCAGATGCTAAAGCTATTGAAACATCGGCAATATTAAATAATGGCCATTGGATAGTTAATGGACAAAAAGTTTTTATTACGAACTCGGCTTCAGAACTTTCCATGGGTGTAACTATCCTTGTTAATACCAGTGATGACCCAAATCAAAAGGAATTTTCGGCGATTTTAATGGAAAAAGAATTATCGAAATATAAAACGGAGAGTATTAAAAATAAAATGGTTTGGCGAGCTGCTGATACAGGACGCTTAACCTTTATAGATTCGGTTGCATCGAAAGAAAATTTACTTGGGGAAAGAGGCAGAGGAATGCATATTATGTTGGAAACGCTTGATTCAGGAAGGCTTTCCATTGCTGCTATTGGATTGGGCCTGGCACAGGGAGCCTTTGATATGGCACGTGAACATTCACTTAAGCGAAAACAATTTGGTAAAAGCTTATCTATGTTTCAATCGATATCCAATAAATTAGCTGATATGGATATAAAACTTGAGTTAGCAAGAAATTATCTTTATTATAGCTGTTGGCTTAAGGATAATAACTTACCATTTACAAAACAAGCTGCAATCTCAAAGCTTTATACATCAGAAATTGCCAAAGAAATAGCCGATGAGGCTGTACAAATTCATGGTGCTTATGGCCTTTTTAAAGATCATGATATTGAACGTTTTTATCGCGATCAAAGAATACTAAGCATTGGTGAAGGTACATCCGAAATTCTTAAGATAGTTATTGCTAAGCATATAGATATTTAATTATGGAAAAAAGAAAGAAAGATCATATTGATTTAGCATTAAATTCTCAATCGTCGGTAAAAGAACACGACGACCGTTTCAATTACGAGCCAATGTTAAATCCACATCCTAAGCAAGATGGATTATCTATTCGATTTTTAGGAAAAAACATGAAAAACCCGTTGTGGATTTCAAGTATGACTGGAGGAACAGATTATGCAAAAATTATTAATACAAATCTTGCAAAAGCTTGTAACGAATTTGGATTGGGTATGGGACTTGGATCATGCCGTCCTTTGTTAGAAAGTGATCAGTATTTTAAACAGTATGATTTAAGAGATATTATAGGTAACGATTATCCATTTTATGCAAATCTTGGAATTAGTCAGGTTGAACAGGCAGTTCATCAAAATAAATTAAAGAGCATTATTGATTTAGTAGATAAGCTCAGAGCTGATGGATTGGTTATTCACGTTAATCCAATTCAAGAGTGGCTTCAACCGGAGGGCGATATATTAACCCATTCACCAATAGATACAATAAAATCTTTTTTAGATAATACACAGATGAAAGTTATTGTAAAAGAAGTTGGTCAGGGATTTGGCCCTGAAAGTTTAAAAGCACTGTTAAAATTACCCCTTGAAGCAATTGAGTTTGGTGCTTATGGAGGAACAAATTTTTCGAAAGTAGAATTAAAAAGGAGTATGCCCATTGTAAAAGAAATGCTGGAACCATTTTCCAAAATTGGTAATAATGCCGAACAAATGGTTGATGATATCAATATTATTATTAATGAAACCACAGATATTTTATGCAAACAAATCATTATTTCTGGAGGAATAGGATCCTTTTTAGATGGATATTATCTGATGAGAAAAAGTAAATTACCGTCGATTTATGGACAGGCATCGACAATGCTTAGGTATGCCCGGGAAGATTATGAGAAACTGAGAGAGTATATTCAATATCAAATAAAAGGCTTACAAATGGCATTTACCTATTTGACAATTAAAAAATAGAATTGCAATGCAACATAAATATATTAACGGATTTTCAAAATTTAGTAACAAAGAAAAAATAAGGATAATTGCTGATTATCAAAATAGGAGCATTGATGATTTTAACATACTCAATCAATTTAAACTTGAAAATAGGGAACTGCAAGTAAAACTAGAAGAGATTAGTGAGAATGTAATGTCTAATTACTTTCTTCCTTATAGTATTGCTCCAAATTTTATAATCAATGGAAATAATTATTTTGTTCCAATGGTTATTGAGGAAAGCTCAGTTGTTGCTGCAGCATCTGCCGCAGCAAAGTTTTGGTTTGATAAAGGAGGTTTTAAATCAAAAGTTATTTCTACAATTAAAATAGGGCAGGTTCACTTTGAGTGGAGAGGAGATTCATCTCATCTATTTAACCATTTTAATAATATAAAAGAATCGTTATTGGAAAGCTCATCATTCCTACTTGCAAATATGAAAAAACGCAAAGGAGGAATTACAAATATTGAACTTTTAGATTTTACTAATAAAATTTCAAACTACTACCAAATAAAAGTTTCTTTTGAAACAGCCGATGCTATGGGTGCCAATATAATTAATTCTGTTTTGGAAGAAATGGCTAAAGCTCTAAAGCAATATATGAATAATAATTTTTCGGGCATCGAAAGGGATTGTGATATTATAATGGCTATTTTATCGAATCATACTCCTGAAAGTATTGTTGAATGTAATGTTGAATGTCCAATTGAGCAATTTTCAGAAATTTCCGGAAATTTATCTCCTAAAGATTTTGTGCGCAAATTTAAAACAGCTGTTGATATTGCAAATATTGATATTTACAGGGCTACAACACATAATAAGGGAATATACAATGGTGTTGATGCAGTTGTTTTAGCTACAGGAAACGATTTTAGAGCAGTTGAAGCATGCGGACATTCTTATGCTTCAAAAGATGGGCATTACA
>MENE01000184.1:4438-5304 GCA_001769005.1 Bacteroidetes bacterium GWA2_31_9b
CTTACATTTAAATATTCACTCAGAATTCCTATGGCTGTGGGAACAATTGGAGGATTAACTTCCATGCATCCTTTAGCGAAGTTGTCGTTAGAAATTTTAGGAAACCCATCAGCCGATAAACTAATGGAAGTTATTGCTGCTGTTGGTTTGGCAAATACTTTTTCAGCTGTTCGTGCGCTTATTACTTCAGGTATTCAAAAAGGACACATGCGGTTTCATTTAAACAATATTCTAAACACTTTAAATTTAGGAGAAGAAGAAAAAGAAAAAGCAAATAATTATTTTATTGATAAAAAGATCTCTTATAAGGCAGTTACAGAGTATATAGAATCTTTAAAAACTGATTTATTGAAATGATAAGTAATGAATATTATTCGCAAGGCAAATTATTAATAACCGGTGAGTATTTTGTATTGGAAGGATCACTGGCCTTTGCTGTTCCGTTAAAGTTAGGGCAGAATATGCTTGTTACTTATTTAAATGATAACACAGGTGAACTAATTTGGGAAACAACCATAAAAAAAGAGTTTTGGTTTAGGGCAATATACGACCTAAATAGTTTGGAAATAAAAGAAACAAGTGAATTAAATACAGCATTTTATTTACAAAAGTTACTACACATAATAAAAAACAAAAGTGAGATTTTAAGTAAGAAAAAACTTTCTATACAAATAAACACAAATTTAGAATTCCCGATAGAATGGGGTTTGGGAAGCAGTTCTTCGTTAATATCAAATTTGGCATATTGGTCAGATACAGATCCGTATATGTTGCTTTTTGAAATGTCAAAAGGTTCGGGTTACGATATTGCTTGTGCTCGGTCTAAAAATCCTGTTCTTTACCAGGTTAAGTGTAAACCAACTATT
>MENE01000184.1:5386-5679 GCA_001769005.1 Bacteroidetes bacterium GWA2_31_9b
TACAACAAAACTGGAATAAGATTAAGGGAAAGAAAAAAGAAGTAGTAAAGATTACAGAAATTTCACAGTCTATTGTTCAATCAAAGACACTTAATGAGTTTGAAAATTATATAATTGACCACGAGACAATTATCTCAAAATCAATAAATGAACCAACAGTAAAATCTCGTTTTTTTTCTGATTTTAATGGAACAGTGAAATCTCTGGGTGCATGGGGCGGCGATTTTGTTATGGTTACATACGAAGGAGAACAATCAGATGTGTTACAGTATTTTAAAAACAAAGGGCTAAAG
>MENE01000185.1:0-3174 GCA_001769005.1 Bacteroidetes bacterium GWA2_31_9b
TCTGATAACTTTATCTTACTTTGACAAGCAATTCAATCTTGAGAGTTTAACCCAGCTTGATAATTATATTATTATCTATTATTAATATCTTGACAATGAATTTATCAGGATAGGTTTGACAAGTACGGTAGTAAAACAAATTTGTTTGCCATTGCGCTTTTGCCTTAACGGGTAACTTTATAATCTTCAAATTCTTGAATATATTCAAGAATTTGATAGATACAATTTCCAATGTTTTTATTTATTTCATTTGCCCAAAACCTAAAAATTTTATAACCCAAGTATTCTAATTGAACATTATTTTCATAATCATTTAATATATTGTTTTCTATTTTAGGAATCCAGTAATTTCTATTACTCTTTATTTTTTGCTTTTTTTCTGACCAATTATATCCATGCCAAAATTCCCCATCGATAAAAATTGCCAACTTATACTTTTTTATAGAAATATCAGGTTTCCCAGGAAGCGTTTTATCATTAATCCTATATCGTAACCCTACTGACCAAAGTACTTTTCTTAATTTAAGCTCGGGTTTTGTATTTTTACTAGGAATTTTTTTCATTAATTCAGAACGGGCTTTTGTTGTGTAAAAGCCAAATTCTTTTTTAAATTTTAATATCTTTGGTTTTTGATACTTATATTTCATTAGATAAAATTAGTAAAAATGAAACTAACAGCACAAGAGCTTTACAATAAATTAACAGTTGAATATAAATTAATTGGAGAAAAAGGGTTTATAAATTTTTCTCTAAAAAACTTGACGATTTCTATTGAAACAAAAGATTCAATTGGAAATTTATTACAAGAATGGCTTAAGGCATGGATGAAAAAGTATCAAATAGATTTTGAAGAAAACACGAATACTCAGAAATTTCCTGATTTTTATTTAAACAAAGAAGATAAAAAAAAGGATATGTTTGAAGTTAAAACTTTTGACTGGGATCGTGGTCCTGGTTTTGATCTGGCAAACTTTGACAGTTATTGTAATTCTCTTATAACTGACGCGTATAGGATAGATTCTGATTACCTTATTCTTGCTTACCAAATGACTGGAAGTGAACTATCAATTAAGAACATTTGGCTAAAAAAGATTTGGGAAATTTCAGGATCTAGTGGGACTTATCCAATTAAAGTTCAAGAGAAAAAGAATGTTATTTATAACCTTCGACCTATTATTTGGTATTCAGAAAGAAATACATATAAGGCATTTAATTCAAAAGAAGAATTTCTAGCCGCATTAAATGAGACTAGATACCAATATCCACAGACAAGACCAACAAATGCACATTGGTTGAGTAAAGTTTTAAAAAACTACTCGCAACATACTGGTATTAAATTGGATGTCAAGTAACTTTGCTTGTATTCTTTTAGTAAGTTTTTAGCAACGTTTTCAACAACTGGTATAGCAACTGTATTGCCTAAAAGGTCATAAGCATCATCAATTGCTACAGGTAGCTCAAACCATTCTGGGAATCCAAATAATCTTAATCCTTCACGTTTTGTCAACTTCCTTAATCCTTTTCCATCTGTAACAGCAATTCTTGCGACATCTGTAGCTACAAGAGTAGGAGCTATATCTTTTGGATCTAAAATTTTATTAATTTCAAAACTTAATTTCCCCGTCACAATGTTATACCCTCTTTTTAATCTAGGGTCAGATACTCTATATTTTTTAATTCCTCGGAGTGTTTTTTCTTCAACTAAAGTTTTTGGATGTTCGTATTTTAAATACCCTTTTTCTACTAAGTCATCCAATAACTTTTTTAATTCTGGCACATTAAAGAATGTTTGAATTTGATCAATTGTTAATGGCATGCCATCCATCCATTTTATTCCAATCTCTTCAGCCCATATTTTTCTTCGACGTTCTTTAAAAAGAGTATTTAATAACTTCCTTTGAACAGGAGAAACTTCCCCTTTAAGTTCTATATCCCAACTATGAATATTATTCTGTCCTCCTCTTTTATCTTTAATAGACTTCCCTTTTAATTCATTTATTCCAAAATGGCTTATAAGTTTTTCAGTAAATTCAGTATTCATTGTTTCTATTCCCTTTTCAAGAATAGATTCTAAATTCTTATACTTGGGATCATATCCATTTAAAGAAACTTTGTTGTTTTTTGTACCAACTATGAAAACACGCTTACGTTGCTGTGGTAATGCAAAATCTTTGGAATCTAAAACTCCCCAATTAACTTTGTATCCAAGTTTATATTCTAGATTGTAAAGTATTGTTTTTAAAGTCCTTCCAATTTTATCACTTTTATTTTCTAAGTCATGTTTTACTAAACCTTCAACATTTTCAAGAATGAAACCATATGGTCTTTTTTCTTTCAAAATCCTTTCTATCTCAAAAAACAAAGTTCCTCTGGTATCTGTAAAACCTAACCTTTTTCCTCCAGCACTAAAAGGTTGACAGGGAAATCCTGCCAATAAAAAATCAAAGTCAGGAATATTTTTTTCACTTATTTGCGTTATATCTCCAACTAAATTATGGTCACCAAAATTCTTATTTAAAACTCTTAAAGCGTGCGGTTTTATTTCGGAAGTTAATAAGCATTCCGTTATTAACCCTGCTTCTTTACAAGCATTTTCAAATCCAAGACGTAATCCGCCAATTCCAGCAAATAAATCTATAAATGTAACTTTATTTTTCATTTTGCATTACTTTAGTTTTATAACTTTCAATTGGTTCGGCAGCAATATTATAAGGCATCTCAATATCAAAATTTTTACATCCGATTACATTTAAACATTGTATAAGAAAAGAAGCACTAAATGTTCCTCGGCTAATCTTACTATTGATACTTGATTTAGTTTCATAGATACCAACTGCATTTAATCTGCGAACTAAATCATCAATCGAAATTCCCCTTTTGACTAGTTCGGCTTTTAAAAGTCTTTTTGTATGTTTGTTCCAAGTATCCAATTTTGAGTATTTATTTGCAAATATGCAATTTTTCATCTAAATATGCAAGCATTAAAAATTCAATTATAAACAATTTATTAACAAAATATTTGCCCTTTAGGCAATAGGAATACTCCACAAAAACAAATTTGTTTTAGTATTTCATGGATTTAACTACCAACTTGACAAACAGGGTGGTCCGAGCACAATTTTTAATAACAGTTCTTATTACATGCGGGGGGGGTAGTGTTTTTTTGACATTTTT
>MENE01000185.1:3209-9537 GCA_001769005.1 Bacteroidetes bacterium GWA2_31_9b
ACCTTTAAGTAAAAGTAATTGGTTTAAATTTGTTCAACTTTTTGGAGAAAAAGGTGCTTGTGGAAATTGTTGGTGTATGTATTATCGGCTAAAGAAAGATGATTTTGTTGAAGGGAAAGCTAATGATGGTAATAAGGAAGCAATAAAGAAACTTGTTTTTGAAAACAAACCTACAGGCATACTTGGGTTTTATGAAGGACAGCCAATTTCATGGTGTGCGTTTGCACCCAGAGAACATTTTATGAAACTTGAAAATTCAAGGGTTCACAAGCGGATAGACAATAACTCAGTATGGTCAATACCCTGTTTTTTTATTGATAAAAATTTTAGGCGTCAAGGTATTTCAGTTGAAATTCTAAAAGGAGTTATTGAATATGCAAAAAAGAATAATATAAAAATAATAGAAGCATATCCTACAATTCCGACAAAAGAGAGTCTTCCAGATTCATTTGCCTGGATAGGCTTATATAAATCATTTGAACGTGCAGGTTTTGAAATTGTAGACCATACATCTAAAAACAGACCGATGGTTAGATATTATACTGATAAAGAATAATAAAATGCATGAACCGCCAACAAATTGTATAATAAGAACGATAAAAAGAGAACTTTAATTGATAGTTTTAAAAAAGAAATAAGATGATTTTAGTATTATTAGAAAAAATTCTACATGTAAGTTTAATAGCTCCTTTTATTTTGTTTTCTATGAAAAATAGAAACCCGGAATCTTTAAAAATAGTATTGGTATTTGTTCTTTATTTTATAGTTAATGGTTGTTTGTTGCATTTGCCGTTTGAGTATCAAAGTACTTGGATTATTAAGGGGGATTGGAATTGGTCTGGGAAAATTTATGCAATATTAGGCTCAGTTATTTTTTTGTTGGTTTATCGCAAATTTAAGTTGGCAGATTACTATTTAACTTTTAAACAGGAACGTGTGTTTCTCAAAAAAGGATATATAATAATAGGGATATTGCTTTTGATAGGTTCTATTATGAGTTTTATATTTAGCACAAAAATGGAATGGGATTGGGAAACAATATTATTTCAATTAACCTTGCCTGGTATTGACGAAGAAATAGCATATAGAGGAATTATGTTAGGACTTTTAACAAAGGTTTTAAAGCCCCAAATTAAAGTTGGGAAAATAAATATAGGAAATTTTGCAATATTGATAACTGCTTTATTGTTTGGTTTTACTCATGGACTTTTAATTACGGAATCATTCAACATAGAATTGAGGTTGTATCCTTTAATCAGAACTTTTATAATGGGACTTATTTGGGGCTGGATAACAATTAAAAGTGGAAGTATTTTACTTGCGTTGATTTCACACAATCTTGGAAATGTAAGTGATAAATTAATACGGATGAGATAAAAGCGGCCTACAACAAAGGGTGTAGGCAATCAGCCTGCTGTCCGACAGGTATGGGTTGTTGTAAACTTGGAACTTTTTCACCTGTTTCGAGTGATATAGTCGGAGACGAACCCCCGATAACTATCTTAGGAAACACGCACTTGCCACACCTAAGGCTGATGTCCATTATACTGTCGTTCGTTCGAAAGTTTTTTTACCATGTTGACATAGGGTTGTCACTTCGATAAATTATATTTGGGAATAAGTAATAAACAAGCTATGGAAAAGATTATAAAACTTGATAAAGATAATATTGACAAGGAACACATTTGTTGTGCAATTTCAGATAAAAAATGCCAGGATAGTTACGAACAAAAAAAGGATT
The DNA here is from genome assembly GCA_001769005.1 of Bacteroidetes bacterium GWA2_31_9b. Classification (GTDB taxonomy): domain Bacteria; phylum Bacteroidota; class Bacteroidia; order Bacteroidales; family UBA12077; genus UBA12077. Next base: position 4,951 of record MENE01000185.1, read on the forward strand.
GGCTTAGAAAAGAGTTTGACAATGGATATGTTTTTCGCAGGATTGATGCTCGAGCTAAAGTTTTTATTGAATATGGACCTACCGAAAATGGATGGGTTCCGATTACTGCATCAAATTACATGTTAATTAATTGCTTGTGGATTTCCGGACAATATAAAGGTCAAGGTTACGGGAAAGCTCTCTTACAACATGCAATTGATGATGCAAAAGCGCAAGGGAAAGATGGATTAGTTACTGTTGTTGGAACAAATAAGTTCCATTTTATGAGTGATACCAAATGGCTTTTGCGACAAGGTTTTGAAACGTGCGAAAAAACATCATCGGGATTTAGTCTTTTGGTTAATAAAATTAACTCAAAAGCAATAAATCCAAAATTTAATGATTCAGTGATTAGCGGAGAATGCCATGATAAAAATGGATTGGTAGCTTATTATTCTAATCGTTGTCCATTTTCAGAGTATCATGTTAAGACTTCGTTAATAGAAACTGCAAAAAAGAGAAACTTAGCTTTAAAAATAATTAAACTGGAAACAATGGAGCAAGCTCAATTAGCGCCAAGTCCGGCAACAATTTTTAGCTTGTTCTATAATGGGAAATTTATTACAACAGACCTTAGTGTTTGCATGGATAGTAGATTTGATAAGGTAATGGGTAGGAAATTTAAAAGTACAACTTCACAAAACGTAGCTGAAGACCGTTAACACCAATGTTTATAAAACACTTAGACATATACAAGAAATTTTCTATATTTGCATTATGATGAATCAAATATCAATAGAAAATAAGTTGAAAAACTTGAAACCATTTCTCTCTGATAGATTTTCAGTAGAAAAAATAGGTTACTTTGGTTCTTATTCTCGAAACGAACAAACTGAAAAATCTGATATTGATATTATAGTTGAATTCCGAAAACCTCTCGGGTGGGATTTTTTTGACCTACAAGAATTTCTTGAGAAAGAGCTTAAAATTAAAGTTGACTTAGTATCAATGAAGGCTTTAAAGGAACAACTTAAAGAATCTATTTTGAAACAAGTACGTTTTGTATGACTCCAAAAAAACGACAATATGATATTTACTTGGATGACATTCTAACATCCATGCTAAGAATTACTGAATATATTGGAGATAAAAAATTCATAGAATTTAAGCAAAACTATATGGCTGTTGATGCAGTTGTGAGAAATTTTGAGATAATCGGTGAAGCATCGAAAAATATTCCTGAAAATATTCAAAAAAAATATTCTGAAGTACCATGGAAGAAAATGTATGGATTAAGAAATCTAATATCGCATGAGTACTTTGGTATAGACTATGAAATGCTATGGGAAATAGCAACAGTGAACTTACCAAAAAATATAGAAGATATACGCAGAATAATTGAAACTGAAAAAAATATGAGCAGTAACAGCGGCTCAGATTTTATGTGGGTTTAGCTTCGCTGATCTCTTCGCTAGTTGACGCATCTGTTCAGTAGTTTTTTGACATTTTTAATTATCTTTAAACTTTACAACCGCTGTTTGGAAAACTGGACAATCCCGATAGCTATGGAACCTGCACTTTTCCTATTCGAGGATCGTTAGACAAAATACAAAAATATAGTGAATTTAATTGAATGTCGTATAAATGTCGTGTTATTGTAGTTGGAAAGTTACCTGAATTAGTAAGACTTTTGACTTAAAAAAAATGGAAACAGGAAAACTAATAAAAGAACTAAGAATTAAAAAAGGGATGACTCAGGAAGAGTTGGCCTATAAAACAGAAATTAGTGCTAGAACAATTCAACGGATTGAGAATGGAGAAGTTGATCCGCGAGCTTACACCCTTCAAATGATTGCCAAAGCATTGGATGTGGATTTTAGTTTGTTCGTTGATGATGAATCTGCGGTGGATAAAGAAAAAAAGACAAATGATGATATTATATTGGGCTTGGTTCATTTAAGTAGCTTATTACTTATTCTTATTCCTACCATTTTAATTTGGAATAGTAAAAAGAATGAAGTAGAGAATATAACCGAACACTTTATGGACGTAATTAGTTTTCAATTAAATATGTGGTTTGTATTTTTACTTGGAATTATTCAGTATTACACTCTTGAAATGCCTTACTTGTTTTATGCAGGAGCAATTTGTACTGTAATCTTTTCGATAGTTAATTCAATAAAAGTTTTTAATAATAAGCCTTATAGATACTTCAATTTAATTAAAATCAATAACAAAAAAAACCGGAGTAAATCAGATTCTAAATAATCTACTTAGCCTTACAACATTTTGGCAAACAAACAATTGTTAGAATGAATCGATATAAAGCAGCATCGAAATAACTACAGATTGTTGTTGAATAACAACTAAAAGTAGCGTAATTACAACTATTTGTAGCTAGGTTTTGAATGATTTTGGAAATGAAGTAAAATATCTTTGTCGTGTTAAATAATAATAAAATATGACAGATATGGAAACAAAGATGATTGGCAACAAAATTGCCGAAGCAAGAAAGAAATTAAATATTTCTCAAGCGCAACTTGCTGAAAGTTTATTTATTAGTGCTCAAGCTGTTGGTAAATGGGAGCGTGGAGAATCAATGCCAGACATTACGACTTTAAACCGTCTTGCTGTAATTCTTGGCGTCGACCTCAACTATTTTTCAGAAAATTTCCAACCTGTGGCCTCTGAAATGGCAACCGTTGAGTCTATGGTTAAGCAATCGGATGAATTATTATCCGGAAAGCAGAACCTACCTGACAATGCAGGGAAAAAACTTAGCTGGGATATGTCGCGTGGGAACTGGGTGGATGCTGACTTTTCTGGGTTGAAAAATCTGCATGAAAAATTCAGCTCATCAAATATGCAGCGCTGCAAGTTTATCGGTTCCGATTTGTCGGGCCTGCTTCTAAAAAGAAATAACGTTGACAGTTGTGACTTCTCAGGTTCCGACATCAGCAACAGCCGCATTCAAGGTTCCAACTTAGGCAAAAATATATTTAAGGAGTGTTCACTTAAAGAAACTGAATTTTCAGGAAGTAATATCGACCGTTGCGATTTCACCGACGCCAATTTTACCGGAACTGAATTTTCAAAAAACAATATCTATGGCTGCGATTTCACTGGAGCCAATTTTACCGGAGTGGTGGTTAAATCTGGTGGTTTTAGCGGAGTGGTGATTAAATCAGGTGGCTTAGAGAAAAATACAATTGCTAATGCTGTGTGGAACCACACCTCGTTTATTGATATACAGATTGCTGATATTGTTTTCGTTGGCACATTACAAGATTGCTATTTTGAAAACTGTGCATTTACCAGAGTAACATTCCAGAATGCAACACTTATTAACACGTTTTTTAAAAACAACAAAAAATTGAAAAGAATCTGGTTTATAGAATGTAAAGCGGATCGAATAACCTACGAATTTCTGAAACAAGGTAATGCAGATTTAACAGGTATAACATTGATAACACAATAAAGTAGAAAATAAATATTTCATAGCATCAAAAAAATGCGGGGTGAAGTGGTTCTCGACCTTTTTTAACTATTTTACCAAAACTGAAAATATACGTAAAAAGAACGTATAAAAATTTGGATAATACGGTTATATTACGTACGTTTGTAAAAAAGATGAAGTTATGACAATAGAAGCAGTTAAAAAAGAAAAGGCTAGGTTTGATGCTAAGTTATCTAAGGAGCAAAAACAGTTTTTTGAAAGAGCAGCTACAATTGGTGGCTACAGAAGTCTTACAGACTTTGTTATATCAACAGTGCAAGAGAAAGCAAAAAGAATTATAAAAGAAAGAGAACTTGTGTTAGCTACTCAAAAAGACAGTAAAATATTCTTTGATGCGATTATGAATGCAGACAAACCAAATGCAGATTTATCAGAAGCAGCAAAAGAGTTTAATAAACTAGTTTCTGAATAATGCAGATAACTGAAAGTCTTAATTCTGCTCACAACAGAAAAAAGTTTTGTTGTGGAAAACCAATGTTAGATAATTACTTGCATCGACAAGCAAGTCAAGACGTTAAAAGAAAACTATCTGTATGCTTTGTGTTTCTTGATAAATCTGATAGTTTAATTAAAGGGTATTATACACTTTCCAATAATAGTATACCTTTGGAATTCGTTCCAGATAGTTTTATAAAGAAATTACCAAAATCATATACATCAATACCAACTATACTTTTAGGAAGATTAGCAATTGATATTAATTATCAAGGTCAAGGAATTGGAAAGCTATTATTAATCGATGCACTAAAAAGGTGTTATTTATTGTCTAAAAGTATTGGTTCTTTTGCAGTAATTGTTGATCCATTGGATACAGAAGCAGAAACTTTTTATTCCAAATATGGCTTTATTAAACTACCTGATAGTGGAAAAATGTTTTTACCAATGAAAACTATAAGCCTATTATTTAAAGAATAACTCTGGCTAATTACAGTTTAATTCTATGAATTCTTCTTTTTAATTTGACATATAAAATTAAATAACTCTGGGAGAAACATCATGTGCTTTTTATACCGAGACTGTTAGTAAATATAAAATAAATTGAAAACATAAATAATGGAAATCATTACAGAAATAAAAGGTGACTTTACAAT
>MENE01000185.1:9585-10247 GCA_001769005.1 Bacteroidetes bacterium GWA2_31_9b
GTCTAATCAATCGTATTGGTGTAAAAACATACCCTTAGAAAAAGTAAAAACTGCAATTGAAAACTCTCTAAACTTTGGGTTATTTTATAAAAACAGACAAATAGGTTATGCAAGGGTAATCTCCGACTTTTCTACTATTGCTTACTTAGGCGATGTATTTGTTTTGAACGAATTTCGTGGGCAGGGGCTCTCAAAATGGCTAATGGATAAAATTATGACTCACCCTGATTTACAAGGCCTGCGTCGTTGGGTATTATTAATCAGAGATGCACACGAATTGTATAAAAAATATGGTTGGACCACAATTGCCAGTCCTGAGAAATGGATGGAGAAATACAATCCGGATGTTTATAAAAAATAAGCTGACCGACATCCTTCCTTTACCAAAAAGTATATTTTAGCTTAATTAATGAACACGTAAAGATTTTTTTCTGTTAATTTTTGTACCTTTCCGCAATTAAATACTTAAATGAGTTTTTGTTCGTTTAACACTAAACTTTAATTATGAAAAAATACATTTTAATCGCATTCTTTGGTTTTTTTATTACATCGCTTAATGCTCAGGAATGGGTTGCAGACTATGATGAAGCTATAAAAATGGCAACTGAAAAAAACAGGAATATTGTATTGGTTTTTCAGGGTTCAGATTGGTGTGCCCCATG
>MENE01000185.1:10396-14666 GCA_001769005.1 Bacteroidetes bacterium GWA2_31_9b
AGTATAATAAAGCAGGAAACTTTCCTTTTATTGTTTTGCTTGATGCAAATGGAAAAGTGCTTGGAGAAACAGGTTATAAAAAAATAACACCAAAAGAATACATTACCCTTTTAACTGATTTTGAAAAATAAGAATTGAAAAATCTCACTTTAACTTTTTTAGCATTACTTATCGTTCTGAATCTTTCAGCACAACAAACGTACAAACGAACATTAAAACTGATGGGCAGTCGGTTTGATATTACTGTAGTTGCCGACAATAAGGTTTTGGGAGATGAATATATCGATTTGGCAATTACTGAAATAACTCGTATTGAAAAACTGATTTCAGAATGGGATTCGGAAACACAAACATCAGCTATAATCAGAAATGCTGGTATTAGCCCTGTAAAAGTTGATAAAGAACTTTTCGATTTAATTGACCGTGCAACGAAAATTTCAAAATTAACCGATGGAGCATTCGACATCAGTTTTGCAGCGATGGATAAAATCTGGAAATTTGATGGATCAATGACAGAGAAACCATCGGATGACGAAATAAAAAAGTCAGTTGTAAAAGTGGGATATCGGAATATAATTTTAGATAAAGAAAATAGTACAGTTTTTCTGAAACTAGAAGGAATGAAGATAGGATTTGGTGCAATAGGTAAAGGATATGCTGCTGATAAAGCAAAAGCTCTTTTAATAGAAAAAGGTGTAAAAGCAGGAATAATTAATGCTTCCGGCGATTTAAATGCATGGGGAAAGCAACCTGATGGTAAAGATTGGATGGTTGCAATTACAAATCCTTTAAATAAAGCAAAAGCTTTTGCCTGGTTACCCGTTTATAATGGAGCAGTGGTTACTTCTGGCAATTATGAAAAATATGTTGAATTCGATAATATCCGTTATTCGCATATTATCGATCCTCGAACGGGTTACCCAAGCACAGGTATTGAAAGTGTAACTATTTTTACAACAAATGCCGAACTTGCCGATGCATTGGCAACATCAGTATTTGTAATGGGTGTGGAAACAGGGCTAAATTTCATAAATCAGTTAAATGGAGTTGAATGTATTATTGTTGATGATAAAAACAAGTTGCATACATCAGAGAATATCGATTTGAAACAAATTATAGAATAAAATGAAAAAAATTATAGAATAAAATGAAAAAAATAATTCTACTTATTACTTTAATAATTTCGTTAAGTTCATGTGTTGCAGTTAAGGAATATGAAAAGATGAATCTTAGCGATCCTGATATGGCTTTAAATTTAAGAAAAATAGATCGTTTTGAAGCCAGTTTTCAGGCATATAGAGAAGCTGCATCAGGAGCAAATGGCGGAAAAACTGGCGGTGGTTGTGGATGTAATTAATATAATAAAAGTTCAAATGAAAAAAGTGTTTGTAGTTATTTTGTTATTAATAAGCACATTATGTTTTTCGCAGAATAAATCAAATGATTCAACTAAAGTTTATAAAAAGCGTGTTTTGGAATCATCTGAGATTGATTTCTTAACTAGTTACTATTTACAAGATGGAAAAAATGCAGCTGTTACGGGAGGAATCGGAACTGAAGAAATTGATGATTTTACTTCAACGCTGGTTGTAACAGTACCACTAAATGCTGACGATATTTTAACTGTAGATTTTGGTATTTCTGCTTATTCATCCGCATCATCTAGCAATATAAATCCATTCGATGCTGATTATGCAAATGCCTTTCAGGCTTCTTCAGGTGCATCAGCAAGTGATGTGTGGTATAACTTCGTGGGTTCATATAGTCACAGTTCAGATAGTCGCAACACAATTTGGGATGCCAAACTTTCTGTTTCAATTGAGTTTGATTATTACTCATTTGGTCTGGGTGGAGGAATTACTCGTTTATTTAATGAAAAAAATACTGAATTGAGTGTTCATGGAAATGTCTTTATTGATTTCTGGGATGCCAAGTATCCGGTCGAATTGAAACCTGCAGGAAGCTCCGATGAAGATGGAGATGAGCATTTTAATATAAATAATTATACAATTACAGGTAATACCAATTACAATCCGATTTTTCAGGAATTCGACAATAAAATGCGTAATTCATATTCGATCGGTTTTGGATTATCACAGATTCTTTCCAAAAATTTTCAAACATTATTTGCTTTAGACATGGTTCTTCAACAAGGATTGTTATCGACACCTTATCAAAGAATTTATTTTAGCGATATTGAAGATTCGTTTATTGAAGATTTTCAACTTGCAGATGCTATTGAACAATTACCTGATTTGCGTTTCAAATTAGCATTAGGTAATCGTATGAGTTTATATATGAATGAATATATTGTTTTACGCTCTTTTTACAGGTACTATTTTGATGATTGGGGAATAACTTCACATACAGCCAGCATTGAAGTTCCGGTAAAAATTACCGATAAGTTTACACTTTATCCTTCGTATCGTTATTATTCTCAAACTGCTGCAAATTATTTTGCTCCTTACGAAACCCACATATCAACAGATCGTTTTTATACTTCTGATTATGATTTATCAAAATTTTATGCAAACCAATATGGTTTTGGATTAACATATACCGATATTTTCACCAATTCACACATCTGGATTTTTGGACTAAAAAGCATTGACCTGAAGTTTAATTATTATGAACGGGATTCAGGATTTAATGCAATGTTTATAGTAGGCGGATTCAAATTTGTACTTGACGACAGAAAGAAATCTATACCAAAATTATTAAATAGAATAGGTTTCTAAATTTTCCCAATTTTTAACTTACAAAAACATTTAAGCCTTTAGGAATAATATTTATTCTGATTTCTTCGCCCATTTCCCCCGGTTCACCATCGAAATGAATAACGCCGGATTTTTGTCTGCGAATAATTAGTTCGTCACAGCTAAACGTTTCAATGTATTTGCTTTTATCAATATTTTTCAGAAACAATCGGGCTCCCATTATCGGAGCATTCAATATAGGGAATGCACGCATTATAGCAACTTCCATTTTGCCATCGTTTACCTCAGCTTTAGGTGCAATATGTGCATTATTTCCATATTGTGATGCATTGGCACATGTAATAAGAAAAGCATCGCGGAAAAGTGTTTTTTCTTTTGTTGCTATTTCGTATCGTTGAGGTTGGTATTTTAAAAACTCAGAAAAGGATGCTTTAACATAATTTCGAAAACCTCTTCCCTCAGTTTTAGAAAAAACGTATCCGATATGTGCATCAAAACCAACTCCCGTTGTACAAAAGAATAAACGGTCGTTAATTTTACCGTAATCCATTTTGAAAACATTTTTCTTTAAAATGAGATTCAATGCTTTGTTTGCATTCATTGGTATTTTTAGATGCCGGGCTAATCCATTGCCCGATCCTGTTGGAATAATTCCTAAAACTGCATCGGTTTCTACAATTGCACTTGCTACTTCGTTTACAGTACCATCGCCACCAACTGCCACAAAATATTTTATTCCTTTATTTAGTTTTTCTTTTACTTGATGATATGCATCTCCGGCAAAACGGGTATATATTATTTCAAAATCGAAAGTTTCTTTTTTAAGCTGTTTTTCAATAAGCTCAAGCATAAAACTTTTTCTTTTTTTACCAGAAACAGGATTTACTATAAAAATAAATTTTTCTTTCATTGCTTGAATAATTGTCAACCCTTAGTGAAAACTTTGCAAAGTTACTTACAACCAATTGTTTTCTGAAATAATTTACTTAAAAAATGAATAGTATTGGTAATTAATAGATATACTAAGACTATATTTAATTCGTTCAGATAAAAAGTAATTTATCATATTATCATTATTTGTATTTTTACCGGATGATTCGTAAATCGTTTATTTGTTTGCTTTTTATAATTCTATATGCAAAACTATTTGCACAAATAGGAGGTACACACACATACAGCTTTCTGGATTTAACTAATTCGGCTCGTGTATCTGCAATGGGTGGGAATATAAATTCCATTAACGACAACGACCTGAATTTAACTTTTCACAATCCCGCACTTTTAACCAGTACGATGAAACAGGACCTGGTTCTGAATTATGTAAATTACTTTACAGATATTAATTATGGCTATATTTCGTATGCTTTTGAAAGTAAAAAATATGGAGTTTTTGCCGGAGGCATTCAATATATTAATTATGGAAAATTTATTGAAGCAGACGATAAAGGACTTGTAACCGGTGAATTTAAAGCTTCTGAGTTTGCATTAAGTTTAACTTATTCACATGCATTTAATGCTTTGTTTTCTATAGGTGCAACAATAAAACCGATAGT
>MENE01000185.1:14733-19838 GCA_001769005.1 Bacteroidetes bacterium GWA2_31_9b
AAAACATGCTCCACTTACTTTTTCAATAATTGCTGATCATCTTGAGAAACCAGATTTAACCTATACTTATGAATCTTCCGCCGATTCAGATCTGGATCCATTAACAGGTGAAGAAACATCAGAATCAGGTATTGACAAAATTGCCGATCAGGTTATGCGACATATAATTATTGGACTTGAGTTTTCTCCTATAAAAAACCTGTATGTACGGGCAGGGTATAATTACCGTAGACGCCAGGAAATGATTATTGAATCACGTACTGCAATGCCAGGTTTCTCGTGGGGATTTGGAGTTAAAATATCGAAATTCTACATCAATTATGGCAGAGCAACATACCATCTTGCAGGTGCATCTGATCACATATCAATTAGTACTAATCTTGACAGTTTTTATAAAAAACAAAACTAAATTCTAATTTGTTTTTTTGCTCATATTAAATCTTTGCAGATACAAATAGTTTAACTATTTTTTTGCCTAAAGACCAAAAATAAAATACCTTTGGAGCTCATATAATACGTGATAAAATTAATGAATAAGAAAATCATAATTGCTATTGATGGATATTCTTCATCAGGAAAAAGTACAATAGCAAAAGCAACAGCAAAACATCTGGGTTATAAATACATCGATAGTGGTTCTATGTATCGCACTGTTACATTGTTTGCATTACGAAATAATTTAATAGATAAAAAGAATTCAATTGTACAAGAAGAAAAGCTTAAAAATATTTTAGATACCGTACACATTAATTTTAAGATAAACGATCTGAAAAAGCGTCAGGAAATATATTTGAATAACGAAAATGTGGAAGATGAAATTCGCGAAATGGAAGTTTCAAACTATGTTAGTTTTATAAGCAAGATTAAGTTTGTTCGTGAAAAAATGGTTCGAATACAACAGGAGCTTGGAAAAGAAAAAGGAATTGTTATGGATGGACGCGATATTGGTACGGTTGTTTTTCCTGATGCCGAGCTAAAATTATTTATGAATGCTAAAGCTGAAGTTAGGGCCGAACGACGATACAAAGAGCTTAAAGAAAAGGGAGTTATTGTTAGTTATGAAGAAATTCTTGAGAATGTAAAAAGCCGCGATCATATTGATGAAACTCGTGATGAAAGTCCTCTTCGTAAAGCTTCCGATGCTATTGAATTGGATAATAGTTCGATGAGTGAAGATGAACAATTGCAATGGATTTTGGGTTTATTAGAAAAAAAGATAAACTAAAATTGAATAAATGAAAATCGAAATCGACAGCAATTCGGGATTTTGTTTTGGAGTAGTAAATGCGATTCAACTTGCAGAAATGGAACTTGAAAATAACGATTCATTATTTTGCTTAGGTGATATTGTGCATAATAGTGCCGAAGTTGATCGATTAAAATTGAAAGGATTAAGAACAATTAATCATGATGAATTCAAAAATCTGAAGAATTGCAAAGTATTACTCAGGGCTCATGGAGAGCCACCCGAAACATATAAAATAGCTCTCGAAAATAATATTCAACTTATTGATGCTTCGTGTCCGGTAGTTTTAAAATTACAAAAAAATATTAAACTTGGCTTTGATGATATTCTTGAAAAAGGAGGACAGGTTGTTATTTATGGAAAAGAAGGACATGCAGAAGTTAACGGACTTGTTGGGCAAACCAACGAAAAAGCAATTGTGATTGGTGGAATAAACGATTTAGATAAAATTGATTTTACAAAACCCATAAACTTATTTTCTCAAACCACAAAAAGCATCGAGGGGTTTTATGAAATAGAAAGGGAAATCCGTAAACGAATGATCGACACTCAGGGCAAAGATGATGTTTTGCTTATCACAAATGATACCATTTGCCGTCAGGTTTCACATCGCCAACCCCAATTGCGCGAATTTGTTAAAAAACACGATGTTGTTGTTTTTGTAAGTGGAAAGAAAAGCTCAAACGGAAAAATGCTTTTTCAGGTTTGTAAAGATGAAAATCCAAATACATATTTTGTTTCCGACGAGAGTGAACTCGATAAATCATGGTTTGCAAATGCAAAATCAGTTGGAATTTGCGGAGCAACTTCAACCCCTCGTTGGTTAATGGAAAAAATTGCCGAATCTGTAAAAAAATTAAAAAATTAATTTTCGTTTTTCTTTAAATCAATTGTTTTGCCAAAACCATTACCGATGTAATTATATATTCGATACCAATTGCAATAACAATAAACCCAATTATGCGGGATATTGAGTTAAGACCTGATGCACCAAGTTTTGAAAAGATAAAATGTGAGCTTCGTAATATCAGATAGGTAACAAAACCTACAGCAGGTATAGTTATAAAAATTATTATTGTTTGTAGCCAGTTGGAATAGTTCTCGTTAAGTGAAATTAACAACGAAATTGACCCCGGACCAGCTAACATAGGAATAGCTAAAGGTGTTAATGATGAATCGTCTTTCAATTTTGCTTCTTCACTAACTGTTTGGTCCATCCCTTTGTGTTTCGAAAAATTACCTGTTAATAATGCAAATCCGGAACTGGTGATAATTAATCCTCCGGCAATACGAAGAGATTCAATTGAAATTCCAAAAAACTGAATAATAAACTTCCCTGCAAAATAAGCAATTGATAAAATCAGAAACATATACAAACTAGCTTTTAAAGCTGTTTTGTTTCGTTCTGCCCGCGAGTTGTTTTCTGTTATACCTATAAAAACGGGCATAGTACCCAATGGGTTTACAACAGAGAATAGTGCTGCAAATACTGTAAAAAAAAGAGTTATCATGCTTTTAATATTTACTTCAAAAGTAGGTTAATTCACACTAATATATATTTACATCATGTTATTAAAACGTGAACACTACATTAAATATACAAAAGTGCTTATTAATCTGCGACTTTAGTCCATACCGAACTGATAACATAATCATAGTCACCGGCTATAACATAAATAACATAGCTCGTGTAAATTACTTTTTCGCAAACAGAAAGTGTTCCAGGTTCTAATTCAACAATATATACTTGTCCATATGTATCTGACCATGAATAATTTTGATCCGGAATAGTAAAAACGAAACTATTAGGATTCGAATCATCAAGAATTACAGAAACAGGTTCAAGCGATTCCTGAAGATCACCAAACGACCAGAGTCCAGTTACAATCATTGTATCTTCGGCTCCTTCAGTTATTTCTACCTGATATGTGAATTCCCCATCGAAATATGAATAATCAACAACATCCCAGGTTCCAACAAATTCACTTTTTACAATAGGTTTGTATTTTACAAAATCAACTACGATAGAATCAATTCCATCATATGCAACTTGAAGGTAATTATCATCTTCAATAAATTTTATTTTTAATGAATATGATTCACAATCGGTCATTTGCGAATATCTTAATGTAAGTTTAATAATTGCAGTATCATTATCATCAAAATTAATTGTTGTTTTATCTAAAGAATAAATTGTGCTTGGAATAGTTGTTATTACTTCCACTCCAATTTCGGAACCAATTTTAGATGGGTTTTTATGATATACAGGTATCTCAAGGTATTCAAATTCCGGTAAAACATTAAGATTATATGAAGTTTCGATAAAGCTAGCATAATCGCCTGTAAATTTGGGCATAGGATTATCATCTTCACAAGAAAACCATGAAAGTGAAAGTATTAGTCCTAGTATGAAAATTAATCTTTTTGTTGTCATCTTTATTTTTTTTGTATAGTTAACAATTATGGGTTTTGATCAATTACAGGATCCATATTTTTATTTCCATCGAATTCTTTTTGAGGAATCATCATAATCCATTCCCATGAATCTGGATCAGTAATAGCTAGTGGAACCGGGTGATTATATCCTTCTCTGTTAAATCCTGTTTTTAATCTTTGGATATCAAATATTCTGAATCCTTCGCCCCACAATTCAATTCTTCTTTGTAAAATAATGTAATCAAGAAGATTATCAACAGGGCCATCGGAACCAAGGTTTAATGTATTCCCGTCTGGAATTGTTGCTAATGTAGCAGCAAAATCAGGGTCTTTATACTCAACTACAGTAGAAAGTGCTGTTCTTGCAGCAGGATAAAATCCTAATCTACAATATGCTTCAGCTAATATCAAATACATTTCGGATTTTCTCATATAAAGCAAATCGGCTGACCAGCTTCCTTGTTGTTTAACTTGAAATTTGAGTTGGTTGTAATTATAATCTGAACCTGATGAAGGAGTTCCAACTAAGCCATTATTAAACCATTGTTTTCGAATATCATTTGAACCAATCAGGTCGTATAACCATGAGAATATACATTTTCTGGCTACAGATGCATATGCACCATTTACAGAAGCATCCATGTGACTCCAGAATGATGGCCATGATAATGATTGTTCCTCATTAACTTCTGAAGCCCACATCCATTCTGTATTGGATACAGAATTAAATCCTGCTAAAACTTCATCAACTGACATTATGCTACTGTTATCGTTTATTGCCTCAATTGCATTTGATTGAGCAGTTGTCCAGTTTTCCTGAGTAAGAGCAACTCTTGCTTTTAAACCATAAGCAACATACAAGTCGATATGTGAAATGTGGATTTGTTCAGTAGCATTTTGTAAGCGTGCGATTGCGCTATCAAGGTCGGCATTTATTTGTGTATAAACCTCTTCAGTAGTACCTCTGCCTTTACCTTTAGTAAGAATTGTAGTAGGTTCAGTATATAATGGAACTCCTGGATCGCTTTCGTGTCCAATATAAGTTCTTTGATACAACCTGATGAGATTAAAATAGGAGTATGCTCTTAATGCGAAAGCTTGTCCTTTAATATTATCAATATCTTTCTCAGATCCCGATGCATTATCGATAGTTGCGATTAAATTGTTGGTATTATTTATTATTTTATAATGCATATTCCACCATGAATATGGACGATCGCCTGTGCTGGTAATTTCTGCCCTAACCCAGTATCTGTAATCATACCAAAACCATGCAGAACCCTGTTGATCCATTAGCATGTCTTCACCCATAAGATCCATAGCTAATTGCATTGCAGCAATACCACTATTTTCGGTTTCATAGTAATCAACCCATTCGGTGCCGTAAATATAAAATGCTCTATAAACACCATTTAATGCAGTA
>MENE01000185.1:19919-26324 GCA_001769005.1 Bacteroidetes bacterium GWA2_31_9b
GAATTGATAATTAATAGTGTAAGTAATGAGATTATGTATATTTTTATTTTCATCCTTTTAAAATTTTAATTTAATAAATATGCACTTTAATAATCTAAAACTTAACATCTAAACCAACAGACAATACCTGTAATGGAATATAAGAAAAATTTTGACCCCCAAAGAAATTATATTGCGGATCCATTCCTTTTAACTTTGAAAATATTGCCAGATTATCGGTAGTAAAAAATATTCGTAATGTATTCATGCCAATTTTTTTATTTAATTTTTCTGGTAATGAATATCCTAAAGTAATATTCTTAATAGCAAAATAGGAAGCATCTACTAATCGTGCATCTGTAGTGTAATTTACTTGTCCTAAAACTAAACGGGGTACATCAGTCACATCCCCGGGCTCTTCCCATCTTCTGGTTATATGTTCGTGATAATTTGTCCCGGCATCACGAGTTGAGAATAAACTGCTATAAACACCATCTAAAACATATCCCCCAACAGAATAAGTTAATAATACTGACAGATCAAAACCCTTAAAAGAAAACGAGTTAGTAAAACTTCCATAAAAGTCTGGAATTCTGCTTCCTTGAATTTCTTTGTATTGAGCTGCTTCATTGTAATCATTGGTAATTCTTTCGTCAATAACATTTCCATTCTCGTCTTTTTCTTTTATTAAATAAAGTTGTTCGCCTGTTAAAGGGTCTATTCCTGCTGATGTTGGAAGATAAAACGAATTAATAGGTTCACCAATAGTAATAATGTAGCTTCCATCAATAATTTCCTGACCTTCGTTAACGAGTTTGGTAACTTCGTTTCGCACATAACTTAATTGTGTTCCAAAAGTCCAGTTAAAGCTACCCTTTATAATCTGAGCCGATAAATCAAAATCCATCCCGTAATTTATCATTTCTCCAATGTTATCCCAGTATCCATTGAATCCTGTTGATGTAGCCATTGGTCTGTATAATAATAAATCAGAAGTGGTTTTGTAGAAATATTCAGCACTAAAGTTTACCCTTTCAAAAAATTCAGATTCGATACCAATATTTAAGTTTTGATTTTTCTCCCATTCAACACCTTTATTTTCAAGTGAGTTTAGCCAAACGCCACCATAACTTGAATTTGTCCATCCCAAAGAATAAAAACTTTGCCATGCATAATAATTTGGTGATCCATCAGAGTTTAGTAAGGCATCATTTCCCTGAGAACCATAACTGGCTTTTAGTGTTAAATTTGTTAACCATTTTGATGATTTCATGAATTTAGCTTCGCTAATTCTCCAGGAAGCACCTGCCGACCAGAATTCGCCCCAGCGGTAATCTTCATTAAATCTTGACGATCCATCTGTTCTGTAACTAAACGAAAGAAATAATGCATTTGCAAAATCGTAGTTAAATCTACTTAAATACGATTCGATCCTGTATGAGTCTGATGAAGATCCTGCATAAACTGTTGTTGCCGCACCATCGAGTTCGGGGAATCCCTGGTACAAATAATTTTGTTTTTCAGCAACAAAACTTGAAAAACTGTTATCATAAAACTCATGTCCGGCTAATATATCAAAATGATGGTTTCCTGTTACTTTTTTAAACGAAAGTAGCTGATTAAATGTGTAGCTTAAATTTCTGTATGCATATTTTGAACCAATACCATGAACAGAACTTGCATCACCATGTAATGGGTTGTAATATTCTAATCTGTCGCCATGATAATAATCGTAACCCAGGTTAATATCAAATTGAAAGTATTTTATAAATGGGATATCTTTCTGAGTATCGAGTGTTAAAAATACACGACCGCTCAGGTTATCAAATTTTAATGATTTTGAATCGTCATATAATGTAGCAATAGAGTTAAAGTTATTTGAATATGGGCGGGTTTTTCCATAATCGTATATTTTTTTTCCTTCAGAATCGAGAATATATTCACCACTTTCATTTACTTCATAAACCGGATATATTGGAGCCATAGTTAAAGTGGAATACCAGATATTGTTATATGCAGTTCCTGAGTTTGTTAAATAGTTTTGTTCTGTAAGCGCATAGCTTGTACTCATACCTGCTTTTAACCATTCTTTTAAATCGGAATCGAGGTTTAAACGGCCAGTATATCTATTAAATTTTGAGTTTGAAACAATTCCTTTTTCATCAAGATATCCAAGAGAAATTAGATATTTACTTTTTTCAGAACCACCAACAATACTCAATTGATAATCGCTTCTGTAATTATCGTCGCGCGTAGCTTCATCGAACCAGTTGGGTTGATATTTCATTGTTGCATTATCAACAACCTTTCCTGTTGCAGGATCAATAAGTGATTCAGAGCTTACATTGTAAGGGTTATATTGTTCTCCACCTAAAATCTCAATATAGCTTTCTCTTGTCGAATTTCCATTTAATGCAATAGTTGTTGCCTCAGAATTTGAATAACCATCGTCAATTAACTGGTTTTTGTATCCTTCAAAAAAGAGTTCCATATATGTTTTTGCATCAACAGTTTCATAAGCATCAACAGCTCTTGAAGATGTTCCGTACGTTGCTTTTAGTCTGATTTCAGGATCTTTAGTAGTACCTCTTTTTGTTGTGATTATAATTACACCATTGGCTCCTCGTGAACCGTATAATGCCGATGCAGAAGCATCTTTTAATACAGACATGGAAGCAACATCGTCCTGATTGATAGCATTAATGTTTCCATCATAAGGAATTCCGTCCACTACATACAATGGTGCAAATGATGCATTTATCGATCCAATACCACGAATACTGATTGAAGGATTGGCTCCGGGCTGACCACCTCCTGATGTTGTTTGCACTCCAGGTACATATCCTTCTAATGCCGATATAACTGAAGTAATGCTTCTTTTCTCAATATTTTCTGAAGAAACCATTTCGGCTGATCCGGTAAAATATTCTTTTTTTGTAGTTCCATAAGCAACAACTAAAACTTCTTCCATCTCAAATGGAATAATTTCTAATTCAACATCTATAATAGTGCGGTTGGTTATTAAAACTTCCTGCATTTTCATTCCTACATAACTAAAAACTAGTGATTTCGAAGATGCTGGTATTGTTATTGAATAATTTCCTTTTGCATCTGTAGTTGTTCCTATTACTGGGTTTTCTTTAACAACAACTGAAACACCAGGAATAGGATTTCTATCATTTGCGGCAATTACCCTTCCAGAAATTTGTATTTGTGCTTGAGAAACAAAACCCATTAAAAGCATAAATACAATAATTATTGTAAGGTTTTTCATCCGATTAATTTTTTTACGTTAATGATTTTTAGTTAATTATCTGCTTGTTTTATCTGTTTTTTATTTTTTCTTGTTACTCGCTCCCACCAATCCATCCCTCATTCCGCTCGTGAACCCCCATGCCATACTTCTAATATACTTAAATCGGCAAAACAAATTAAATCATCTTTAATTGTGCAAAATATTTTGCATGGAGGTTTCATAAATATTATTTTAGATTATTTTGAATTTGGCATTTTTAAAAATAATAATAAAACGGAAGTTTTTATAAAATAAGTAAATATAATAATATTAATATGTTTAAGCAGTCCTCAATTTTTTCAAACATTGGAAACAAATTAGTCTATAAAATAATAATCAAAAGTGTTAATGCAACACTTAAAATTGTTAAAAATCTTATGTAACAATAATGTGAATTTGAAAAGAATTCGAAAAATAATGATTCTTTTTTGTTCTGCCAAATTGTACAAGGATTTAAAATCGAAACACTTAACCAAGATATCAATTTTAGTAGAATAATTTAATAAAAAAAAGTCCGGAATTAATTCCGGACTTTATGTAATCTTATTTAATATCTTTCTCAATCCATTTCGATCTGTCGGGATCTTCTGGAGGAACAGGTTTTTTAACAGGATTCTCCTGTAATTGTTTTAGTAACACTTCAACTGCTTTTTCAATACAAGGATCAATTCCTTTTGCTGTTAGGTGAGGAGCATCTACAACTTCAATGTCGGGATAAACACCAATGCCTTCAATTATCCATTCTTCATTTTCGTTATAAATTCCGAAACGTGGAACAGCAATATATCCTCCATCGACTAGACCGGCGTTTCCACTCATCCCAACTAATCCACCCCATGTTCGTGTTCCAATTATTGTGCCTAATCCTTTTTTTCTGAAATAGTAAGGAAAAGCATCACCACCAGAAGATGAATATCCGTTAATAAGCATTGCTTTTGGTCCATCATGGGCAATTGCAGGAGTTTTCATCGACTTCAAGCCTCTGACGTGCCAGTAACTCAATGTTTTACGATCGAGTAAATCGGCCATGTTATCAGGTATAAATCCACCTCCATTATCGCGATCATCAATTATTAAAGCTTCTTTATTGTGGTATGTGTACATACCTCTGTGAAGTTCATAGTTACCTTCAACAGCAGTATTAGGAACATGAATATAACCAATCTTTCCACCTGAAAGTTTATCAACCATCTGGCGTCGGTAATCGATTAAATCGATGTAAAATAATTCCAATTCGCTCTTAATAGGTTTTATTTCATAGGTTTTTAACCCTTCTGTAGTTGGTTTTGAATTCACTGAAATCTCAATTACTTTACCAACTGTGTTTTCAAGAAATTTATATGGATTGTCAGCTAGCGTAACATTATTCCCATTAAGTGTAATTAAATAATCACCTTCTTTAACATTTACGCCTTGTTCTGTTAATGGAGAACGGCGAGCTTCGTTCCAATTTTCACCTTTGTAAATTTTAGAAATAATATACCGGTTTGCTGCAAAGTCGGGTTTTAATTCGGCACCTAATAAACCACCGTCAATACGTTTAACCTTTTCAAAATCGCCCCAATTGTCGTAGGCATGACCTGTATTTGTTTCGGCAATAATTTCGCCAAATATATAATCCAGATCGGCCCGATGACTTACATAAGGCAATAATTTTTCATATTTCATTTTTAATCCTGCCCAATCGACATTGTGCATATTTTCTACATAATAATAATCTCTGAAAATTCGCCATCCATCGGTATAAATTTGTTTCCATTCTTTTTTTGGATCGATTTTCATAACCACATTACTTAAATTGAGCTTACCATCACCGGCTTTCTGTCCGGGTTTAATATCAACTATTCCATAATCATTACCTGAGTTGTACATTAATTTTTTACCATCAGCGGAAACAATAACCTGTTGAACTCCGGAAATGATAAGATCGTCCTTTTCTTCATCAATAGTGAATTTGTGTAATCCATCCTTTGACATAAAAAGAATTCCTCCTTCAATTGCAACAAGATTTCTTAGATTTCCAGCCTGAACAGGAAAGTCCATTATTCGTTCAGAAATACCATCGAAATCAATTTTTATTGATAAATCTTCGCTAGCAGTCTCTTTCGTTTCTTTTGATTTTGAATCTTTTGCTTTAGCATCTTTTGGTTCTTCTTTAGCTACAGATTCAACATCATTTTTATATTTGAAAAGTTTTGGTGAATCTTTTCTTAAAGCCAATGCATATATTCGGGTAGCATTGTTATATAAATAAGTGAATTCGTAACTTGAAAAAGCAAGGTTAAAATCCCTGTCAGACAAAAAGAAAATATAATTTCCGCATTTTGAAAATACAGGAGAATACTCGTTAAAAGTATCGTCGGTTAATTTATTACTTACACCAGTTTCCATGTTGTAAACCCAAATAGCAGAGTTTCCATTTTCAGCATTATTGGAAAAGCTTATCCATTTTGAATCGGGAGAAAACGTATAATCCTGAATCTCGTTTGAGTAAGCTTTAGCAATATCTTTAGTAATACCGGTTTCAACATTAAGCAATTTAAGGTTTAATGTACGATCGAAAAACAATAAAAACTTACTATCCGGTGACCAAACAGGTTCGTATTTCCATGATTTTGAACCAGATGTAATTTGTTTTGGTAATGCCGCTTTTTTATTTTCGAGCAAATAGATTTCATATTCACCTGAAACATCTGAAATATAAGATATATATTTCCCATTTGGTGACCAGGCAGGGTAAAGTTCACGGACACCTTGGGTATTTGTTAGATTTTCTGTAATGCCATTTTCAGCAGGAACAGAAAAAATATCGCCACGAGCATTCAATAATGCACGTTTACCACTTGGTGAGATTGAATAAGCATCAACAAATTCGGTTACATTTTTATAGTAAGGAATAATATTTGGATTATCGAAATTTATATTTACACTTATTTTTTCTGACATCCCGGTTTCAACATTTAATTTGTAAATATATCCCCCGTTTTCGTAGGCAAGCATTCCGTTTTCGCCTGATGGCCACATAACATCAAACTCGGTATGATTGGTAATTTTCTTTGTTTCCTTTGAATCAATATCGTAGCTATAAATGTTTAATGTAAGGTCTCTGTCGGAAGCAAAATAAATTTTAT
>MENE01000186.1:0-2488 GCA_001769005.1 Bacteroidetes bacterium GWA2_31_9b
TCTGTAGGTTTTTCAAATGAATATACCCAAAGTGTGATAGTTGAAATTACAATATTAGCAGAAAAAATTGAACCTGAAGATGCATACGATTCGCGTGCTTGTATTGGAATTAATGTTTATTGGAGAAAAGTTCCCAAAATTGGGTTTGAATAAAAATGAAAAATTGTTTCATTTATTTTCTTTTTATAATATTCATTTCAGAAAATTTAAAGTCTCAAAACCTGGTGCCTAATCCAAGTTTTGAGATTTATATTTCATGCCCAACCGATATGACAATATTTTCTGCAAGAAAGTTAATACCCGATTGGAATCTACCAACTAGAGGTACAAGCGATTATTTTAATGCTTGTTCAAAGTTACAAGTTGGAATACCACAAAATTTTATTGGAAATTTATATGCCTTTGATGGAAATGCGTATGCAGGTATTGTGCTTATTGAAAAACCACCAATTAATGATTCTATTGAATCTAAAGTAATTAATTACAGAGAATATCTTCAAACAGAAATAGTTGAAACTCTTCAAAAAGGAAAAGCATATTGCATTTCTGTTCATTATGCAATTGCAAATTACTCTACCTATTCTACAAATAGTTTAGGAGTATGCTTAACTTCTAAAAAGAATAGGAATAGGTTATCAAGTAAAGTACTAAAATGTAAGCCGGTATTAACTGTTCCATATGATACTATTTATGCAGAAAGAAATTACTGGTACACATTAACCGATACTATAATTGCTAATGGAAATGAAAAGTATTTAACAATTGGTAATTTTTACGATGATCATAAAACATTATATAAAACTCTTGATATTTCCAATTTAAATAGTGCACTTAGAACAAGGATTCAGCAAAATAAAATAGCATATTATTATATTGATATGGTTTTAGTAGAATTAATCAATTACAAGTAAATTTGGTTTTTAATCACATTAAACTTTATATTTGGATTTTAAAACAATGAAACAGTTTTGTGTAAATAGTATTCTTTTTCTGCTCTTTTTCTTTGGAGGACTGATTTTGCATGCACAGGAAAATTCTGGAGTAGTGTTAAGTAAAAATCAATTAAAACTGCAGAAACTGGAGAATGATGTAAAACGATCAGAAGTAAAAGTTAATTCAATAAAAGCAAAATTAGAAGTATCCGATAGCTTGATAAGAGTCGGTAAGGATATGGAAAATGAAGCAATTTCTAATATTATTATTCTCGAAAAAGAAGGTAATGAATTTACTAAACTACAGAATACAGAATATAAAATAATAAATAAACAAAAAAAGAGAGCTTCAGAAGAAGAATTAGAAGCAATATCAAAAGAAATTAAGGAACTCGATTTGAAATATAAAGCACAAATAAAAGAAATCGATAAAAAACTAAAGGTTGAATATAAAAAACTACAAAAGGGAATACTAAATCAGGAAAAAGGTAAAGAAAAACAAAAGCAATACCAAAGAACTCTCGAAGATTACCTTGATTTACTTCACGATTCCGAAAAAAAGCTAGAAGAATTTAAACTTGATATAGATTAAAACCATAACAAAATAGTGTTAATTCCCTACGGGAAAAAATCTAATATCTATTTAAAATTTCTATTGTTTTTAATCTCCTACGGAGAAAAATATAAGATTTTTTTAATTTCATAAAATAATAAAATACTTTCTTATCTGATATTATTTTAGTAACTTACATTTAGCTTTATTATTTCTTATATAATAATCAATCAATTTATAATCAATTTTTTTTATGTGTGAGAATTCAGATTATACAAGTTATTTGAATGCTCTGATTGAGGGAGATAAAATTTTTTGCACACGGTTTATACAAAATTTGGTTGAAAAGAGAGAAAATATAAAATCACCTTATTTTGAATTTTTTGAAACACACACCGGTTATATTGCAATTGGCGAGTACAACATAAATGAACTTGAACGAAAAAATATTGATTTTTTACATTTAAGCTACGAATTGAATAAGCTTTCACGTGAATTGATTAAAAAAAATGTTGATTTAAATAAACTTAATGAACTTAAGAATGAATTTTTAGGAATGGCTACCCATGAAATTAGAAACCTTGCTTCACTAATTTCAGGATATTGTTCTTTGCTAACAAGTAATTTTTTTTCAGAAGAAAAAAAAATGCAATTTATTGAAGCAATTAAATTATCTAGCGACACAATACTAAAACTTATTAATAACTTGTTAGATGTTTCAATTATTGAATCAGGTAATTTGCATTTAGAACTTGAAGAAACAGATTTGATTCATTTGATTGAGAAAAATATTGATAGAAATAGGTTTTTTGCTGCTCAGAAATCAATAACCCTATTTTTACATAAGCCAGAAAGGTTATATACTCTGAAAATTGATCGTTTAAAAATAGATCAGGTTCTAAATAATTACATTTTAAATGCAATTAATTACTCAAAAAATAATACAACGATTATTATAAAAGTAACAAAACAAAACAATGAAATTATTGTTTCTGTAAAAGAC
>MENE01000186.1:2542-10435 GCA_001769005.1 Bacteroidetes bacterium GWA2_31_9b
GTTTTATTTCAGTTTACCTATTTGAGAAGATAAAAGATAAAAGCCCGCCTGCCGGACGGGTAGGTAAAAAGATAAAAGAAAAAAGTGGCAGGATGCAGGATGCAGGATACAGGATACAGGATACAGGATACAGGATATAGGATATAGGGTATAGGAATCAAGATATCCAGTAACCAGCTTGTCTGCCATTTGGCAGATAACCAGTAACGAGAAACATGTAAACCAATAAACCGATTAAAATGACCAAAGAAGAACTAATTACTATTGCCGGGCAACTTAAGCAGCCAAAGGAAAGTACGCAAAAAGAATTTGAAGAAAAGCTGGATGTTATACTTTCAGAAGTAAATAAGAAAATGCTTTCGCGTATTGATTTGATTATGCTTATTGGCGAAAATAACGAAGCCATGATGCTCGATAACCACCGAAATCAGCTTCGATTTATGAATTCAATGTTTATGTGTTTTAATCCCGAAATTCTTCTCGAAACAGTTTTATGGCTTTTCAGAGCATATCCAAATCATGGTTTTAATCTTACCTACTGGCCGGCAATGTTAAATGTGGTTTTAGATGAAATAGAAAAAGAACTTTCGAATGATGCATTCAATCAATTAAAACCATTTTACACTTGGTTATTAATTTATCAACCATTTTTTTCTAAACTGGCAAATCAGTAATAAGTATTTAATATATCTAAGAAATTGATTATTTATGAAAACAATAAACCCAAAGAATTACAAGTACTTTATTATTATAATTGCTATTGTAATTAGTACTTTTATTATAATATCAGGTAAATACTATTACGAGCATGATAAACAAATTACACGATTAGAAAAGTACAACGAGCTAAAAGCCATTGCCGATTTAAAAACGAATGAAATTGTACAGTGGCATAATGAAAGGCTCTCCGAAGCAAGTTTCTTTTCGAAACACGAAATGATGGTTGAGGAAACTTATCGTTTAGTAAATGGAAATAACCAATCAGCTAAAATTCTGCAAAAGTCTTTAATTCATTTAGTTGATGGAAAACGCTATGATAACATTTTTATACTAAATACAAATGGATCTATTATTTTCAGTTTAGACAGTAGTTTTTCTATGGTGGATAGCACTACAATAAATTTAAATCAAAAAATACAAAATACTCGTAATATATTATTTAGTGATTTTTATATATGTTCTTACCATAAAAGTATTCATTTTGATATAATAGCTCCTTTTATTGATAAAAAGAACAATGTATTTGCAACACTAATTTTTAGAGTTAATCCGAATGATTATCTATATCCTATAATTCAGAACTGGCCTACACCGAGCAAAAGTGCAGAAACATTAATAGTTCGTTCCGATGGAGATAGTGTATTATTCCTGAACGAATTAAGGCATATTAAAGAAACGGCGCTTAGGTTAAAAATGCCAACAAGTTTAGTAAATTTGCCTGCAAATAAAGCAATATTAGGTAGAACAGGAATATTTGAAGGAATAGATTATAGAAATATAAATGTAATATCTGATTTGCGGAGTATTCCGGGCACCAATTGGTATATGGTTGCTAAAATTGATAAAGATGAAATATTCAAAGAGTTATACAAGGAAGCTATATTTATTACTGTGTTAACATTGCTCATTATACTTTTTTTGGTGACATTTTTAACTTGGATTTACAATTCTCGCCAAAAAAACATGTATAAGAAATTACTTGCCAATGAAATTGAATTACATGAGTCGCATGAAGAATTCCGTGCAACGTTATATAGTATTGGCGATGGTGTTATTACAACCAATAAAGTGGGTTTAATTAAGCAAATGAATGGTGTAGCAGAACACTTAACAGGATGGAACGAAAAAGATGCTAAAGGAAAAAAACTGGAAGTTGTTTTTCATATAATTAATGAGGATACTCGAGAAAAAGTTGAAACCCCGGTAAAAAAAGTATTGAAAGAAGGAATGATTGTTGGCCTGGCAAATCACACCGTATTAATTTCAAAAGATGGCAAAGAAATACCTATTGCCGATAGCGGAGCTCCAATTAAAGATATAACAGGAAATATTACCGGTGTTGTGCTGGTTTTTAGAGATCAAACAGAGAGCCGCTTCCAGCAAAAAATTCTTAAGGAGAGTGAAGAGCGTTTCCAACTGTTATTCAATAAAGCACCATTGGGATATCAATCGCTCGATTTTGATGGAAACTTTATAGATGTTAACCAACAATGGCTCGATAGTCTTGGATATAATCGCAACGAGGTTATAGGAAAATGGTTTGGCGATTTTCTTGCGCCCGAATTCAGGGATGCATTTAGAGAGCGATTCCCAATTTTTAAAACTCAGGGTTATATTCATAGCGAATTTGAAATGTTGCATAAAACAGGAAATAGGTTATTTATTTCATTTGAAGGAAAAATTGGATACAATAAGTTTGGTGAATTTATTCAAACACATTGTATATTGCAGGATATCACTGAAAAAAAGAAAGCTGAAGAGCAATTAATTGAAAGCGAAGCAAAACATAAAAATTTGTTTAATAGTATTAGAGATTCAATATTGGTAACAGATATTAATAGAAAAATAGTACAAATTAATCCGGCTTTCGAAGAATTATTTGGTTTTACTGCCGAGGAAATTATTGGGAAAGAAACTTCGTACTTATACAAAAACAGGGGTGAGTTTGAGCAAATGGGTTTAAAAATTAAAGAAAATACAGATAATCATAATTTACTTTTAACTAATATATATAAGAAGAAAAATGGTGAGATTTTCCCTGGCGAGACGAATGTTTTTTATTTAAAAAACAGCAAAGGTGAATTATTAGGGTTTATTGGGACAATAAGAGATATAACGGAGCGTAGAAAAACAGAAATTGCTTTACAAGAAAGCGAGGCATATATTAAACTTATATTAGATAATTTGCCAATTGGAGTTGCTGTAAATTCGGTTGATCCAACAGTGAAATTTGATTATATGAATGAGAATTTTCCTATATTTTACAGAACAAAAAAGGAAAATCTTGTTGATAACAATATTTTTTGGGAAACAGTATATGAGGATTCCGAATATAGAGAAATAATTAAGAAAAAAGTATTGGCCGATTGTGCAAGTGGAAACCCTTATCAGATGTTTTGGGAAGATATACCTATAACTCGTAAAGGTCAACAGGTAACATACATTTCTGCAAAAAATATTCCGATAGAAGGAAAAGGATTAATGATTTCAGTTGTTTGGGATGTTACAGAACGAAAAAAAGCAGAAATAGAATTAACAAAAAGGGAAAATCTACTTCAGAAAATTTTCGATATTTTACCTATAGGATTATGGTTTACTGATAAAAATGGTAAAATATTAAAAGGAAATCCTGCCGGTATAAAAATTTGGGGAGCAGAACCTAAAGTTGGAATTGAAGAATATAAAGTTTTTAAAGCACGCAGGCTTCCATCAGGAGAAGAAATAGCTAACAACGATTGGGCATTATATCATACTATTACTAAGGGAGTTACTATAACTGACGAATTATTAGAAATTGAGGCTTTCGATGGAACAAAAAAAATAATATTGAATTATACAGCACCTATTTTTGATAATGATGGAAATATTGATGGAGCTATTGTTGTAAATAACGATATTACTAATTTAAAATTAACCGAAGCTCAGTTAAAAGAACGAGAATTACTTTTTCAGGCACTTATGGATAACAGCCCGATTTATATTTTCTTTAAAGATCGTGATATTAGGGCGATGCATTTAAGTAAAAATTATGAACAAATGTTGGGTAAACCTTTATCAGAACTTTTAGGTAAGGATATGTTTGATTTGTTTCCCTCAGAACTTGCTAAAAAAATGATTGAAGATGATAAGAAAATTGTTGATGAAGGTAAAATGGTTGTTGTAGATGAAGAACTAAATGAACATTATTATACAACCATAAAATTTCCTATTCTTCAAGAGAATAATGAACCAATACTTGCCGGATTTACTATTGATATTACTGATCGTAAAAAAGTTGAACAGGAACTTGTTAAGTTAAATGAAGAACTTGAACAACGAATAAAAGAACGAACTCAAGACCTTGAAAATAAAAATAGTGAACTGGAGCGAATGAATAAAGCCTTTATTGGACGCGAATTGAGAATTAAAGAGTTAAAAGAAAAAATTATTCAGATTGAAAACTCAAATAGAGAAAACTAATTTGTACAAGATTTAATTTGTTCTTTCAATATATATTAGTAAAAGGTATATTGTTCAAAGGATATATTTATTTGTATTTTTTTTTGTAACTATATAATATTTAGTATTTTAAATATGAAAAATAGAAATGGCATTCTTTCATTACTGTTTATAATTTTTATAATGGTTTTATCAGGATTTGGGTTAGCCGGATGGATTGCTAATAAATTAATATTTGCAAGTTTCTTGAATAATTATATTCCTATTGCACCATTAACGGCGTTGCTGTTTTTAGTTATCAGCATATATTTAATAATCTATAAAAAGCTTAAAAATCAAACTTTTTTAAAACAGAATTTTAAAATTACAATTATCCTGGTTATACTTCTGAGTAGTATTATTGTTATCCGATTCTTTTTTAATATAACATTTGATTTAGAAAATATTTTTATTGAGAATCCTAATAAATTAAATAATGCATTAATTGGAAGAATGTCGGTTATAACTGCCGGATTATTTATCTTAACTAGCTTTTCAATTTTAATGTTAGGCCATCTTTCAAAACCATTATTCAAAGTTTTATATAGTATAAATACAAGTATTATTCTAAGTATAAGTTCTATTTTGCTTATAGGATATTTGTACAATGCACCTTTACTTTATGGGAGTAGTATTATTCCTGTTGCATTACCAACAGCAATTTGCTTTTGGATGTTGGGTTTTATATTACTTCACACAATAAATTTTAATATTTGGCCATTCTCGAATGTGATTAAATCATTTATTGAAAAAAGACTATTAAAGGCTGTTTTTCCATTAGTCATTTTAATTATTATAATTAATGGATTTCTTAACACAACCATATTTTCGTCCTATGTTAATCCCACATTTATATCAGCAGTGCTTGTAATAATTAATATTCCTATAGTACTTTTTTTAGTTATTACAATTTCGAAAAGTATTGGTAATGCTGTAGAAGTAGCAGAATCAAACCTGGTTGAAAGTGAAAAAAAGTTTAAATCGCTTTTTGAAACTATGAATGAGGGTTTTGCTTTACATGAGTTGATTTTGAATTCTGATGGAAAAGCGTATGATTACAGAATTGTTGATGTAAATTCTTCATTCGAACGAATTCTAAAATTAAACAAAAATGATATTATTGGTAAATTGTCTTCCGAAGTTTATAAAACAAATAATCCACCATTTTTTAAAATCTATGAAGAGGTAGCAACTACAAGTAACCCAGTTGTATTTGAGGCGTTTTTCGAACCATTAAATAAATATTTTAATATCTCGGTTTTCTCTCCGGTAAAATTCAAATTTGCAACTGTATATACCGACATTACTACTATAAAAAGAGCTGAACAAGAATTAATAGCTAGTCATAATTATACTAAAGCCGTTTTCGATTCCGTAAACGATGCATTGTTTGTTCTTAATGCAGATACAGGGCAGATTATAGATGTAAATCAGCGTATGTGTCAGATGTATGGATATACTTATGATGAAGCATTAGAAATATCGATTAATACATTAAGTCAAGAAGAAAAGCCATATTCACAGGTAGAAATACTTGAATGGTTACATAAGGCACGTGACATTGGACCTCAAACCTTCGAATGGCTTGCAAAACATAAAAATGAAAACAGCTTTTGGGTTGAAATATCCATTACCTTTGTAATTATGGGGGGAGAGAATCGTTTTGTTGTATCAGTTCGCGATAGTACTCAACGCAAATTGGTTGAAAATTCACTTCGAGAAAGCGAAGAACGCTTTAGGGTATTATACGAAAATACACCAACGGCATATCAGTCATTAAATGAAGATGGTATTATTGACGATGTAAATCCTATGTGGCTCAAAACATTGGGTTATACACGCGACGAGGTAAAAGGAAAGTGGTTTGGTTCATTTTTACATCCTGAATATCTAAACCATTTTAAGGCCAGTTTCCCTGCTTTTAAAATAAGAGGTTACGTTAATGATGTTCAGTTTAAACTTTTAAAAAAGAATGGGAACCCAATTCATGTTTCTTTCGAAGGACGTGTAGGTTATAATTCCGATGGATCGTTTAAACAAACCTACTGTGTTTTTAAAGATATAACTGAACAAAAAAAGACACAAGATGAAATTAAAAAATTAAATTCAGAACTTGAACAACGGATTCAAGAAAGAACAAGCGAACTAACTAAAAAAAACAACGAGTTGGAACGTATGAATAAAGCCTTTATTGGACGCGAAATGCGAATTAAAGAGTTAAAAGAAAAAATTAAGGAATTGGAAAATAAAAATTAAAAAAGTCTGACCGCCTTAGGAGGTAGGCAGGGATACAGGATACAAGTTGCAGGATGCAATTAGAACTTTTAAAACCAGAGTATTCTCTGTGAAAAACTCAGCGACGCTCTGTGGTAAAAATTAAAAGAAACATGAAAAAAGTCAGCCTGCCGAGCGGAAAGGTAAAAAGAAAAAAGTTGCAGGATGCAGCGACAGGAAGCAGTAGGCATCTTTATGAGACTTTGTGCTGTACTTTGAGTGCTTTGTGGTAAAAAAAGATGAATCAGGATACAAGATACAGTTTACCAGCCGAAGGCAGTTGGCAGTAATTAGTAACAAGTAATTAGAAAAAAGAATATAGTAATTAGATTTGAATTAACTTGTAAGAAACTATATAAGTGGATTTATTAAAATTTGTGTTAACTTGTAAGAGAATAATTGAAAAAAGTTAGACCATAGATTTGAAATAATAGGATATAAAATTATTAACGCATTTCAATTTTATATAATTAAAAATAATGAAAATTGCATTTAAGAAAAACATTTATAAAGTTATTCCGGGTAGATGTGTTTTTTTATTTATGCTGTTTTTTTTCTTAATTTCAATAAATGAATCCTATTCTCAGAATGACAGCATCAATATTTATGATTTAAATTTAACCCAACTTTCAAAACTTAAAATTACATCTGCTTCAAAAGTGGAACAAAATATTAACGAAGTTCCATCAACTGTTTTTGTTATTACAGGCAATCAAATTAAGGAAAACGGATATTTTACTTTAGAAGAAGCTTTATCTGAACTTCCCGGTTTTCAGTTTAGAAATATTAATGGAATAAACAGTTATGTTTTTCAACGAGGAATACCTAACCAGAATAATTTAACATTATTACTTATAGATGGTGTACAGGTAAACGAACTCAATTCTGGTGGTTTTTATGCCGGTGGGCAATACAACTTATCAAACGTAGAACGTATTGAAGTAATTTACGGCCCATCTTCAGTGGTTTATGGTACAAATGCTGTATCGGGTATTATAAATATAATTACTAAAAATCCAACTGAAAAAAAGGTTAAACTTAATGCACTAGCGGGGAATTTTAACACTTTTAATGGCGATATAAATTCCAGTTATGTAAATAAGAAAAATACATTTGGCGTTTCTGCTTCAGGTATGTATAAAACAACCGATAAAGCAAATTTAAAAGGTTTTGCCGGCGACAATAACTGGACAGATAATATGGATAACTTTGAAAACGATTATTCATTCGATTTAAAAATTAAAGCCAGGGATTTTATTTTAGGAACAAATTATATTTATAAAGAAACATCAACCGCAACAAGTGAAAAATCTGTTGAAACTATTTACAGGGATTATGGTACATCATGGAATATTCAGTTTATAAATAGTTATCTCAATTACAATAAAAAACTAAACGAGAAACTAACATTTACATCTGAAT
>MENE01000186.1:10467-14234 GCA_001769005.1 Bacteroidetes bacterium GWA2_31_9b
ACAATTTATTCGGTTCTTGATACAACCCAGATTGGTTATTACAGACCAAATAACTTAACAGGTTTTGAAAATATTTTAGATTACAAAGGAAATACCTTTTTTTCAATTACCGGAGGTTTTACATTTGAATATGAACAGCTATCTGAAAAGGCTTCAATGTCTTACAGCAATTCTGAAGAACAAAAACCACCTAAACCTGAAAAACCTGAAATACTTAACAATTATCTTGCAAGTTTTTTTATAGAACCACGGTTTATCCTATTTAAAAATCTTTTTATTTCTACAGGTGCACGATTCGATCAGAGTAGTATTTATGATCAGGTTTTAACACCACGTGCTGGCCTTAGCTATAATTATAAAAAACAACTTTTCCGTTTATCTTATGCTGAGGCATATAGAGCACCAAAACCATGGGATTATGCCGATGGGTTGGGAAATCCTTCATTAATGCCTGAAAAAATGAAATCGCTGGAAGCTGCTTTTACTTTCTCATTATTTGATAATTATAAAATAGATATTATTGGATATAAAAATGACTTGGATAACGCGATTACAAAAGAAATTATTAACGATGATTACCGATGGGTTAATAGTGGAGAAATAAAAACCGATGGAGTAGAAATATACTTAAGATATGTTTCAAGTAAATTAAAAACATCGCTAAACTATACATTTAATCAAAGTTATAACGAGTTGGGTGAGTTTGTACCTGAAATTAGTAAACATACCGGAAATGCGAGTTTAACCTATTACTTAAATCAATTCATACGAATAAATCTTCGGGCGAATTATATTGGAAAAAGAGAAAATCCAAAATTAATTACTTCAACGAATAGTATTGATATTGATCCCTGTTTGATATTTCATGGAACATTGTCGTTAGTTAACTACAAAGGGTTTACAGTTCAACTTATTGCAAAAAATATATTAAATACAGAATATTATCATACATCAAACAGAGATCCAGACAGGTATCGCCAGGCTCAACGTACCATCATGTTTTCTGTAGGCTATTTAATAGAATAATTTTATGTTAAAAGTATGATTATTTCTAAGTGTATCTGAGTGTACTGAGTGTCTCAGTGGTTTATTTTTTCTCTTTTTTACCACTAAGGCACATAGAGCACTAAGTTACACTAAGCATAATGAGATATAGGATTAATAATCTTAATGTTATGAAAAATAAAAGATCTTATGCATTGATAATAATAGCATGTTGTTTGTTTTTTAACCTAAATAGCATAGCTCAACAAGTAAGTCGTGAAGTTGCAGTAAGTGCATATATATACAATTTTGCTAAAAATATTCAGTGGCAAACCGAAGATTCATTAAACGAATTCCATTTTCTTATTATTGGACAGGATGAAACTATTTTTCGAGAATTAACAACTCTTTCGGAAACAAAAACAATCAGAAACAAAGCTATTCGGGTGTCATCATCTACATCATTAAATAATATTGATAAAGCGCAATTGATATTTGTAGCCAAAGGGAATGAAGAAAATTTGTTAAACATTTTTGACAGGGTTGAAGGAAAAAATATTCTGATTGTGAGCGATAATTATCAGAATAAAAAGATTGTGATGATAAATTTCATCGATTCAAAAGAGGGCAACTTATTGTTCGAAATTAATAAGGCAAACATTATTAATCAAAATCTTGGTATTATGCAGGATATGATTTTACTTGGAGGTACCGAAATAGATGTTGCCGAGTTATACCGCGAAGGTCAGCAAAGTTTACGAAGTCTTCAAAAACATACTGAAAATCTGGAACACAATTTATTAAAACTAGAAAAATTAATATCTTCAAAAACCAAAGAAATAGAAGCTAATAAAGACAGTTTAAACAGACAAACAAATAAAATTAGTGAACAGCAGCAAATTCTAAAAGATCAATCCAGGTTACTTTATCAAAAAGAACAAGAACTTAATAATAAAATTCAACAAATTGCAGATCAACAAATAATATTTGAAAAGCAATCGAAAGATTTGAAAATACTTACAGCTGATGTGACTGACGGGAATGAATTATTAAAACGACAACGAATAGAAATTGAAAGTCAGGAATCTCAAATAAAAAAACAATCTGATATCCAGAAAAACCAAAGTTCGACAATTTATCGACAACGGAATCTTATGTTATTGCTGGTTGTTATAATAATTCTTGTTTTTATTCTTGTATTAACAATATTTTACGCTTTTAGAAATAAACAACAGCATAATAAGGAATTAGAACAAAAAGTAAATGAACGTACCTATGAATTAAGTTTATTAAATGAGCAATTACGGGTTGAACTTGAAGAACGTATGCATGCACAGGAAGAAATCAGGTTATTAAATCAAACACTTGAAGAACGTGTAGCCGAAAGAACTGAACAACTTGCATCAATTAATAAAGAACTGGAATCGTTCAGCTACTCCATATCGCACGACTTACGAGCACCACTCAGGGCAATATTTGGTTTTTCGCAAATTCTTTCGAAAAGGCATCGTGAATCATTAAATGAAGAGGGAAAGCAATACATGGATTACATTGTTCAAGCCAGTGTTCGGATGGAGCAACTTATTAACGATTTACTCGATTATTCGAGGCTTGGCAGAAAATCAATTGATATTTACCCGATTTCAGTTAATAAAATAATTGAAAACATTCACACTGATTTTAAGCAGAAACTAGAAAGCATTGGTGCTAGTTTTATTGTTAATAAAAATATTCCTGATATATTAGGCAATGAAAGCTTGCTGCAACAAATTTTTATTAATTTAATTGGAAATGCAATAAATTACCGACGCAAGAGTATTCCTTTAGAAATTAATATAAATTATGAACAAAATAATAAATCGGTTATCTTAAGTGTTTCAGATAATGGTATTGGAATACCTAAAGAATACTGGGAAAAAATATTTAATATATTTCAACGTTTACATAGTGATGATGAATATCCCGGAACAGGTATAGGGCTTGCCACAGTTCGTAAATCGGTAAGCATGTTAAATGGTACAATCTCAGTTGATTCAGTTGTAGATAGTGGCACTACATTTTATATACATTTATTAAAATCAAATATTTAAATCAATATGGAAAATTTGGCTCAAATACTTTTAGTGGAAGATAACCAAATGGATGTGGTTTTAACCTTAGATGCATTTCGGGAGGCAAAACTTAAAAATAAAATTCATGTTGCACATAATGGACAAGAGGCACTTGATTATTTGTTTGGAAAGGATAAATATGCAAACAGAGAAGAATTTCCATTGCCTGCACTCATATTGCTTGATCTAAAAATGCCGGGGGTAGATGGTTTCGAAGTTTTACGTCAGGTAAAAGGTACAGAAAAGCTTAAACGCATTCCGGTAATTATACTTACATCATCAAGAGAAGAAGGCGATCGGGCATTAAGCTATGATATTGGAGCAAACAGCTACTTGTTAAAACCTGTTTCGTTTGATGGATTTACCGATGTAGTTCGAAAAATTGATGATTACTGGTTTTCGTTAAATATTAATCCGCCCGAAAGCAAGTAAATACTTAGTGAAACTAAGTTTTCTCAGTACCTCAATAGTAAAAAGAAGAAAAGAAAAAACCACTAAGACACATAGAACACTAAGAAACACTAAGAAAAAATAAAAATAACTTAGTAAACCTTAGTGTTCTGAGTGCCAAAGTGGTAAGAAAAAAAGAAAAAATAACGAAGACACTAAGTTCACTGAGAAACACGAAGAAAAAATAAAATTAACTTAGTGAACCTAAGTGCTCTTAGTGTC
>MENE01000187.1:0-3270 GCA_001769005.1 Bacteroidetes bacterium GWA2_31_9b
ATTTTTAATTATTTGAGCACACTTAATTAATTTCGATTTATTGAAATTCTTTTTAAGTTTTTTTAATAATAGATCAGATGCGGTTTCAGGAGTACAGTCGATTTGAGTAAACCCGGCCATTTTCATTTTTAAAATTAACTCATTGGTAACCAATCCGGGATTTACACCCATAGTTCGAATCTTTATTTTGAGCTTGCGTTTTATAATTTCATCGCAAATAGCAATGGCGTGTTTTAAAGGTGAGTTAAACGTAGAATCAACTATTTCGAACGTAATACTTGGCATTCGTTGATTAACGTCCTGAATCTCATCTACAATTTCATTTACGGGGCGTAAGCGATACTTCTTGCCCTCAATATTTGGATACGAGCAATAAATGCAATTAAAAACACATCCACGTTTTGTTTGAACAGGATAACTGCTTCGTTGCAAATATGGATTAAAATCGATAAATGAATCGACATTTGCTTTGGGTAGAAATAATGAGCCTTTATCAGGAACTATAAACCTTTTTACCGACCCATTTCTTGTTTGAACGTTATCGATTAAATCAGGGTTAATATTTGAATCAAAGGATTGTAATAACTCCTTAAAAGGTTTCTCGCCTTCACCAATAATACCATATTCAATAGAAAAGAACTCTAACAGTTCTTTTGGTGCAATACTAAATCCACTACCACCAAGAATTATTGGAATTGAAAAATTTTCTTGTAATGGATTTACAATTTTTTGTTTTATTTCATCGATATACCATTTAGTACGGCGCATGGTAACATTATCGATGTTTCGAAGCCCAATGCCTATATAGTCTGGATTAAAATCCCTGGTAAAATCAATTAAATTTTCTGTTGAGTTAAAAGCAAAGTCAAAAACATGAACATGGTATTCGTCTTTTAAAGAAGAAGCTAGTAAAGCTAATCCTAATGGAGCAACCGGATATGGAATATTTTCGAGATTTGAGTTTATTAAAAGTATTTTCTTCATCAATCTGTGATTAACCAATATTGAATTTCTTCCCAAATCTATAAAAAAGAAATAAACAATAATAAACCAACTGTAAAAAAGCCAGTAGATTTTAAAACCTATATGAAATACCAAAGGTAAGATTCATAAACCAATTAGGAGTAAATCCACTGTTTAAGCCTAATTCAGAGTAGTATTCAAAATTATTCGTAAATACATAACTAACTGATGGTGAAAGCACAACTCCAAACCTATAAATTCGATAAGTCAACCTTAGCCCAGCATCAATTGAAGTTGCAAAACGATTTTGAACCTGATATCCTTCTTCAAAAAAATAACCATCGCCATAATCCACCAAACTTAAGTTATTATTTGGTTCTATATAGCCTAAATTAATTCCAACATTGTATTCGGCTTGTTTTGGTATTAATCCTAAAATGATTTGAAACAATAAATCACTAAAAGAATCAATGTTTGAACCCATATAAAAATCCCTGTTTGTTTTTGTTCTGTATGCAAACATTATAGGAATATTTACAGAACCATCAGTTCCTTCCATATTTGTTATAAATGTAAAGCCAGTTCTTACTCCTATATTGTTATAAAAGAAAAACGCTCCCTGAACACTAAACATTGAACCAACCAGATTTGGTTGGTTGTAATCGGATATTAGTGCGGGATGTATCCCATAATTAAAGCTCAAATCGCGAAAGAAAAGTTCTTCTTTTGTTTCCTGCGCTTGAATTTTAACAGAAAAACAAACGAACAGAATAAATAAACTGATTTTTAAAATACGCATAAAAATATTTATTATTTAGAATTAATTTTGGGATTCAAAAATCAGTCCAATAATAAACCCTTCATTAATTTGATTAATTCTTTTTTTGAGCCGATGGCGAAATATATGGAAGTCCCAATAGGGACAAAAATATTGGTAGAATGGTATACCAATATATTGTTCCTAACGGAACAAAAAAAATCCAAGTGAAGGTAAATTCTTTTCAGCACCTCAAAAAAAAGAATTAACGATTATTTTAGATGGTTTCGATTTTACACTAATTGGTTAACAGAGTTTTTACCTTGTCGGCAATAGCTTTACCTTCTGCTTTACCTGCCAATTGCTTTGATGCCATACCAATCACTTTGCCCATATCGGCCATACCTTTGGCTCCGGTTTGCTCAATAAGTGATTTAATAATCTTTGTTAATTCTTCATCGCTCATTTGTTCGGGCAAATATTTATCAATAATACTTACTTCAAAAAGTTCTTTATCGGCCAAATCTTTACGATTTTGTTGCTGATAAATGGCGGCTGATTCTTTTCTTTGTTTTACTAATCTTTGAAGAAGTTTTATCTCAGTATCTTCAGAAATTTCTTCAGTTGCACCTTTCTCGGTTCTTGCAAGTAATAATGCAGATTTCACAGCACGTAATGCTTCCAGCTTATCTTTTTCGCGTGCAAGCATTGCTGTTTTAATATCCTGATCAATTTTTACTATTAAACTCATAGCTTTAATTTTTTTCTTAAAATATTTTAATCAACGTTATCGTGTAAATACGAGTTGTTCGTGTTTAATCTTATTGTAAACTCTTCGTCATCTTCGAGCGAGTATCTTGAAACCTTTGAATCTTGTGAATAACTAGGTTGATCAATCTTCACATTCTTACGTTTATACGCTGGTTCGTTTTCAATTTCTTCGATATTTTCATTTACTTTCGAAACATCCATTCGTTGCTCTTTTGTTTTTTCACGTGATTCTTTAAGCTTTTTCTGAATCTCAGATTTTTTGGTTTCAATAATAACATCTGTTTCTGATTGAGGCTTTTGCAATAATGTAAATGAATCTTTTTCTCTGTCGTTACGAATATCGAAATCGAGTGTTCGTTGAGAAAAATCTAAACTTATATCATTTTTAGCAGCTGGTTCGCTTTCAAATTTTATTACAGGTGATTTTTTTCTTTCAACATTACCTGAATCAAGCAAAGTAATTGTTGTTCTTTCTGTTTTCTTGGCATAAAGTTCAGGAATACTATTGCTTTTAAATCCTGTAGCAATAATGGTAATACTTATTTGATCACCAAGTTTTTCGTCGAATCCAGTACCCCAAATAATATTTGGACTAGTACCTACTTCACTATTTACATAATCGGCAATTTCGCCGATTTCATCCATAGTAATCTCATCGGTACCATAGGTAATATTGAGTAACATGTTTTCGGTACCTTTAATATCATTATCGTTTAATAATGGCGATGCCAGAGCTTGTTGAACAGCTTTGATTGCACGATTTTCGCCTTCGGCCATTC
>MENE01000187.1:3349-7019 GCA_001769005.1 Bacteroidetes bacterium GWA2_31_9b
AGTAATAATTTCGGCAATACCTTTAGCAGCAGTCGCTAAAATATTATCGGCATACGAAAATGCCTCTGAAAACTTAAGATTTCCGCATACCTGGCGAAGTCTTTCGTTATTAATAACTAAAAGTGAATCAACATATTTTCCAATTTCATTAATACCTTCAATTGCTTGATTTATTCTCTTATCGCCTTCGAAACGAAATGGAATGGTTACAATAGCTACAGTAAGTATTCCCAGCTCTTTTGCTGCTTTTGCAATAATTGGTGCAGCACCTGTACCTGTACCACCACCCATACCAGCAGTAATAAAAACCATTTTTGTATTCTTATTCAGAATATCAATAACATCATCGATATTTTCGATTGCAGCCTGCCGGCCAATTTCAGGCTTATTTCCAGCACCACGACCCTCGGTTAGCGATTCGCCAAGCTGAATTTTTACCGAAACCGGACTATTCAAAAGAGCTTGAGAATCGGTATTACACACAACAAAGTTTACGTCTTTAATGCCTTTACGGAACATGTGATTGACAGCATTACTACCACCTCCACCAACTCCAATTACTTTTATTATTGAAGACCGGTCTTGTGGTAAATCAAAGTTTATTAATTCATCAATCATAGTTTTTATTTTTATGTCGATTAAAATTTTATTATTTATTCTGATAAAAGAAACTACATTTCTGCACCCTCTTCTTCGTCGAATATATTTGTAAATACCTTTTTCAAGTTATTAAACAAACTTGGTTTATCGTCGTTATTTTCATCTACTTTTACAAGCACTTTTTCCTCAACAAACTCAACTTCCTGTTTTACCGGTTGTTTTTGTTCTTCAACTTTTATTGCAGCAGCAGGTTTTTTAGATTCGTTTTTTTCGAGATATTCATATCCCTTAAGAATAAGACCTACACTTGTAGCAAACATTGGATGGTTAACCTCGTTCATAGTATCAGATGCAAGATTTTCTGTTGGATAACCAACACGAACATCCAAGCCTGTTTTAAATTTAACTAATGCAGGAAGATGTTTTAATAATGCACCACCACCGGTAATTACAATACCTGCGCTTAATTTTTCGAAATAACCTGAATTCTCAATCTCGTAAATCACAACGTTAAGAATTTCTTCCATTCGTGATTGGATAATGTATGCAAGACTTTTGCAAGAAATTTCTTTGGGTTCACGTCCACTAATACCGGGAATAGAAACTACTTCTTCTTCTTTAGCTAAATCGCCTAATGCAGATCCATATTGAATTTTTAACAATTCAGCCTGACGCTGTAAAATTGAGCAACCTTCTTTAATGTCGTTTGTAATTACATCGCCACCTAATGGAATAACAGCTGTATGCCTAATGGTATCGTCGTAATAAACAGCAATATCAGTAGTACCACCACCAATATCGACCAACGCAACTCCTGCTTCTTTTTCGTCGGATGTAAGAACAGCTTCTGATGATGCAAGGGGTTCTAAAATTAACTGATTCAGATGTAATCCGGCTTTTGTAATACAACTTCCAATGTTACGTGCAGAAGCAATCTGACCAACTACAATCTGGAAATTTGCTTCAACTCGTTTACCATACATTCCAACAGGGTTTTTAACACCGGTTTCGCTATCAACAATAAAGTTTTGCGGAAGAACGTGAATAATCTCTTCGCCAACATCAATTGGAATTTTATACATATCCTGAATAAGAGTATCGATATCAGCTTTTGTTATAATATCGTCATAAGAGTCACGGTTAATATAACCCCTGTTCTTAATACTTTTAATGTGCTGACCAGCAATACCAACAAATACATCGGATATTTGTGTACCAATAGTAAATTGGATATCATCAACTGTTTTTTGTATTGAATTAACCGCTTCTTCTATATTGAGTACGATTCCACGTTTAACTCCTTTTGATGGTGTTTTGCTTAATCCAAGGATTTCAATCTTACCGTTTTCTTTTTTTCTTCCGACAATAGCTACAATTTTTGTAGTTCCTATGTCGATTGCTGCAACAAAATCTGTTTTCGATTTCATACAATTATATTTTAATGTTATTGATTCTTTATAGTTATTTCTTTTCTTATTTTTTTGTACAAACTATCTGATTATCGAATTTTAAATTTATTTTTTCGTACTTATTCCATCCAATATTATTCAAACCCTGCTCGTAAAATATTTTTAAGTTTCTAAATTTTCTTTCATAATTATCGATTGACCCAAACAAAATGAGATGTGCTCCTACCCTAGGTATAAGCTCAAATTCATTAGCTTCATTCACATAAATCTGTTCAATTTGTGAGCGCCAGAATTCATCATCATAAATAAATTTACTTAATACGAATAAATCACATACAACATAATTTTTCTTAGGATTTTCTTCTTTATTTTCACAAACAGATACATTTGATTTATTTATCTCGAAATGTTCAATAATATGACCATTGGCAACAAGAACGTGTGATGAATATTTTCGTGATAATGACATTTTTGTTCCGTCATCATCAATATAATAGCTTTGATTTTTTCTATTAATAACCCGAACAATTGGATTTCGCTGATCTACATCAACTCTTAAATCGCCATTTATTGTAACATAAACATCTGCTTTTTTTACTGCTGAGTTTTTTTGAATAATCTCTTCAATTTCTTTTGTATTAATTATATTTATTGGACTTCCAAGCACAGTATTTCCGGGTTTATTCAACAGATCCTTCATATCGTCCTGAGTAACAAACGCATTGTTTTCTCCATCAACAACATATACTTTTATGTCGTTACAAAGAACTCTGTTACATCGATCGTTAACAAAGCTCATTATTGCAATTAAATATGCAATAAGAAAGGTCCAAATAACTATGTTTTTAAAAATCTTCATATGTTGTGTTACGAAAACATTTTTTTAATTGGTTCAACAAACTCATCAATATCTCCGGCACCAAGAGTCATCAGAACTTCGAATTTTTTATCTTTTAATATCCCAAGCAATTCACTTTTAGTACACATCACTTTATTCTTACTTTTAATATTTTTAAAAATAATTTCTGATGTAACTCCTGGAATTGGTAATTCCCTTGCAGGATAAATATCAAGCAATATTACCTCATCGAGCAAATTAAGACTTTCGGCAAACTCATTAGCAAAATCGCGTGTTCTGGTGAAAAGATGTGGCTGAAAAATGCCAGTAATTTTCTTTCCTTTATACAGTTCTTTTGCTGAGTTTATTACTGCTCTTAGTTCTTCCGGGTGATGCGCATAATCATCGATATACACAAAATCATTACGAATGATTTGTGAATCGAACCGACGTTGAATTCCTTTGAATTTTTCTATTGAATTGCTTATTTCATCATCCTTAACTCCTGAAAGAGTTGCCATAGCTATTGCAGCTACAGCATTTTCAACATTCAGCAAGCCGGGAATACCTAATTTTAAATCTTTAATACGAATATCTACACCAATAAAATCGAACTTGTATAAACCGTTTTCGATTCGGAAATTCTCTGCATAAAAATCGGCCTTTTCTTTAATTGAATAGGTGAAAATACGAATATCATCGCGTTCGGGATGTTTAAAATTCAAGCCCTTCTTGATTAATAAAGTTCCACCTGTTTTAATCTGAAGAATAAATTGCCTGAACGACTCTTCAACGTTTTCTTTTGTATTATAAATATCGAGAT
>MENE01000187.1:7037-8027 GCA_001769005.1 Bacteroidetes bacterium GWA2_31_9b
TAACAACAGCCTTTTGTGGAAAAAGTTTTAAAAATGAACGATCGAATTCGTCAGCTTCAACCACTATATAAATACTATCGGGATCGAGCAAATAGTTTGTATTGTAATTTTTTGATATCCCACCTAAAAATGCATTGCAACCAATTCGTGACTGACGCATAAAATGAGCGATCATGGTACTAATTGTTGTTTTTCCATGAGTTCCGGATACTGCAATGCTTCTGTTTGCCAATGTGAGCATTCCCAATACTTCGGCTCTTTTTTTCAAATCGAAACCATTATTTTTAAAGTAATTTAATTCAATAGAATTCTCAGGTATTGCCGGAGTATAAACAACAAGTGTGTTCTCTTTATTTGTAAACTGAGCAGGAATATTTTGAACACTGTCTTCGAAATGAATTAAAATTCCTTCGTTAATTAAGTCGTCGGTTAATGGTTTCGATACTTTGTCGTAACCGGCAACATGTTTGCCCATTTTATTAAAATACCTGGCAATGGCACTCATACCAATACCACCAATACCTACAAAGTAAACATTATGTATTTTACTAAAATCTTTCATTCTTACTTAATTAATTTTAATACTTCCTGAGCAATTATTTTTGCAGAATCTTTTAAAGCGAGTTCAGAAATATTTTTTGCTAATTCTGATTTTTTCTTTTCGTTGTTAATTAAATCCAAAGTAACATCTATCAAACTATCAGGAGCATCAATATCCCGAATCATTATAGCTGCATTTTTATTTACAAGAGCCAATGCATTTTGTGTTTGATGATCTTCGGCAACATTTGGTGAAGGAACCAGAATTACAGGCTTGCCAACAAGACATAACTCTGAAATTGTCCCTGCTCCTGCTCTTGAAATGATTACATCGGCACAAGCATAAGCTAAATCCATACGAGCAATAAAATCCAACACATTCACATTTTCAAATCCCGATTCATCTTTTGCTTTTTTGGCATTTGTAAAATAATTTTTACCTGTTTGCCA
>MENE01000187.1:8053-13796 GCA_001769005.1 Bacteroidetes bacterium GWA2_31_9b
TTTTATTTAAATCTTTAATTACACTTTGGTTTATTGTTCTTGCGCCCAAACTCCCACCAATAATTAATATTGTTTTTTTATTACTTAAATTAAAATGAGTTAATGCCTCATCTCTATAATTGATTTTATTGAGTAAGTCTTGTCGAACAGGATTCCCAGTTAAAATAATTTTTTCTTTTGGAAAATATTTTTCCATTCCATCATACGCCACACAAATTGCCTTTGCTTTTTTTGCTAAAAGCTTATTGGTAAGTCCAGCATACGAATTTTGTTCCTGAATAACTGTTGGTATTCTTTTTCGATTAGCCATAAATAAAACTGGTCCGCTTGCATAACCGCCAACTCCAACAACAACATCGGGTTTAAATTCTTTTATTATATTTTTTGATATTTTTAAACTTCGAATCAACTTTGAAATAAAACTTAAATTTTTAGTTGTAAGTTTTCTTTGTAAACCGGCTACGGGTAATCCAATAATTTTATACCCGGCAGCAGGTACTTTATCCATTTCAATTTTACCTAAAGCTCCAACAAACAAGATATTGCAATCAGGATCAAGCTCTTTTATAGCATTGGCAATAGAAATCGCAGGAAAAATATGTCCTCCTGTTCCACCACCACTAATGATAATATTTTTACTCATCGTCTGATTCATTTTCTGCTTGATTTTGATCTGCTGTAATACTTACTTTTTGAGCTTCATTCTCTGGCTCATTCTCCAGACTTCTGCTAACACTAAGAATAATTCCAAATGCAATACCGGTAAATAATATGGATGATCCACCCATACTAACCAAAGGCAATGTTTGCCCTGTTACAGGAAAAAGACTTGCTGCAACGCCCATGTTTATCATAGCCTGAAACGTAAGACTTATTGCCAGTCCGATTGCTAGAAAGGCAGCAAATGTCCGGGTAGTTTTCCTGACTATTACTCCTGCCCGAAACAAGAGAAACATATATAAAAATAAAACTACTACACCTCCAATAAACCCATACTCTTCAATAATTATAGCATAAATAAAATCGGAATATGGGTGTGGTAAGAAATTTCGTTGAGAACTGTTTCCCGGACCTTTTCCAAAAATACCTCCTGAAGCAATTGCAATTTTACTTTGCTCTGCCTGATAATTTTCCTCACTTTCTCCGCTCACAAAATGCTCAATACGATTTTGCCAGGTAGAAACCCGACCTTTTTTTCCTGAAATCAGAACACCCCCAATTATTAAGGAAACACCTAAAATTCCTATTAAGCCTATTGATAAAAGATATTTAATTTTTACCCTTCCAATAAACATGATAACAAATGATGTAAAAAATAATATTAAAGCAGTTGAAAGGTTTGCAGGCATAATTAATCCACAAACAATAACAATAGGCAAAACAAGTGAAATAACTACTTCTTTAAAACTATCAA
Source organism: Bacteroidetes bacterium GWA2_31_9b (assembly GCA_001769005.1). Taxonomy (GTDB): domain Bacteria; phylum Bacteroidota; class Bacteroidia; order Bacteroidales; family UBA12077; genus UBA12077. The sequence continues at coordinate 9,468 of MENE01000187.1, forward strand.
TTTTATCTTGTTGTAACGATAATACCCTTGCTATATACATTAACAAAGCGAGTTTAGCTAGATCCGATGTTTGAATTGTTAAGCCAATTACTGGTAAGGTTAACCAACGAGTAGCCGAATTAAGGCTGGTACCTAAAACCAGCGTAACAGCAAGTAAAAAAATCGATAAATAAAGAAAATACTGTGATAATCTTGAATAATATTTAAAAGGGATTAAGTGTGTAACATAAATTACGCCAATACCAAAAGCAAGTAAAACAAAGTGTTTAAAGAAATAATACAGTGTATTTCCTTCCTGGTATTTATATGCAAGCGTTCCTGTTGAGCTATAAACAGCAAGCAACGAAAAAACCGAGAGAGCAAAAATCACTGCCCAAACAACTCCATCACCTTTAAAGTATTTCGATAATACTTCTTTTAGTTTCATTCTGGATAATTTATTATTAACAAAATATTATAAATCTTTAACCGCTTGTTTAAACTTACGACCACGATCTTCGTAATTTTCGAACAGGTCGAAACTTGCACAAGCTGGTGATAAAAGTACTGTATCATCTTTTCTGGCAAGAAAATAAGCAGCTTTTACTGCCTCATGTGCCGACTGTGTATCAACAATTGTATCTACAATATGGTCGAAAGCTTTATGTATTTTGGTATTGTCTTTACCCAAACAAATAATTGCTTTTACTTTCTTTCGAACCAATTCTACAAGAGACGAATAATCGTTTCCTTTATCAACACCACCTACAATCCAGATTAAATCATTTGGCATACTCTCTAAGGCATACCAGGTAGAATTTACGTTTGTTGCTTTTGAGTCGTTTATAAACTCAATTCCATGTACTTTGAGTACATGTTCCAGCCTGTGCTCAACACCCTGAAAGTTACTCAAGCTTTCGCGAATAACTTCTTTTCTGATTTTAAGCACCTGTGCCGCTATTCCGGCAGCCATAGAATTGTAAGTGTTATGCTGCCCTTTTAAAGCAAGATCTAGTATTGACATAGTAAACTCGTTATTATGATATGTAATTACTAATTGTTCGTTTTCTTTATATGCTCCATCGGTAAATTTTTCTCGCAATGAAAATGGGAGCTTTTTTGATTTTATATCTTTTTTATCAACTTCTCTTCGTGTGATCTCATCGTCGGCACAATAAATAAAATAATCACTTTCTGTTTGATTTTGAATGATTCTCATTTTAGAATTGGTGTAGTCCTGCATTCCATTGTATCTATCGAGATGATCGGGTGTAATATTCATTAAAATAGCCATGTCAGCTTTGAAATTATACATTCCATCGAGCTGAAAACTGCTTAACTCAATCACATAATAATCGTAATTGCACTCGGCAACCTGCAAAGCCCAACTCTGACCAACATTTCCTGCAATACCAACATTTAACCCTGCATTTTTCAGTAAATAATGCAACATTGTAGTCGTTGTTGTTTTTCCGTTACTTCCGGTTATACAAATTTTATAAGCATTACAGTATCTTGCAGCATATTCAATTTCTGAGATTACAGGAATACCTTTTTCTTTAGCTAAACGAATAATTTCAACCTTATCAGGAATACCCGGGCTTTTAATTATTTCATTTGCATTTAATATTTTTTCTTTTGTGTGCTTTTCTTCCTCCCACTCAACATTTATCTCATTAAGCTTTTGCTTGTATTTGTCTTTGATTTTTCCAAAATCAGAAACAAAAACATCGGCTCCGTTCTTTTTTGCAAGAACAGCAGAACCAACTCCACTTTCACCAGCACCTAATATGACAATTCTAGTTTCCATTTTTTGTTTTTACCTGATTTTTAATGTAACAACAGTAATAACAGCCAGCATAATTCCAACAATAATGAATCGAACAACAATTTTTGGTTCGGGATATCCTTTTAATTGATAATGATGATGCAAAGGAGCCATTTTAAAAATCCTTCGTCCCTCGCCATATTTTCGTTTTGTATATTTAAAATAAGTAACCTGCATCACAACCGAAAAATTTTCGACCAGGAATATTCCGCAAAGAATTGGAATTAGTAACTCTTTACGAATGATTATAGCAAAAACAGCGACAATTCCTCCTAACGATAAACTTCCGGTATCGCCCATAAAAACCTGTGCGGGATATGAATTGTACCACATAAATCCTATTGTAGCTCCCATGAATGCACTCATAAAAACTACCAATTCTCCCGTATTTGGGATATACATTATATTTAAGTAATCGGCATAAACAATATTACCCGATAAATAAGCCAAAATTCCTAAAGTTGTACCAATTATTGCTGATGTTCCGGTAGCTAAACCATCGAGCCCATCTGTAAGATTAGCTCCATTTGAAACTGCAGTAACTATAAGAATTGTGAAAATAACAAATACTATCCATGCCGCATGCTGCTTATATTTTCCTAAAAATGAAACCAGATAAGCGTAATCGAACTCATTATCTTTAAAAAATGGAATTGTTGTTCTTGTTGATTTCACGTCTCGTGTTACAACCTGTGTTGTATTTCCTGAATAATCAGAATTTTCTGTGGTTTGAATATTTATTTCAGTAGGATTTTCTGATATTTTTTCACGAACAACTACATCATCGCTTAAAAAAAGTGTTAACCCAACAATTAATCCAATACCAATCTGACCAAGAATTTTAAATCTTCCGGCTAAACCATTTTTATTTTTTTTGAATGTTTTGATATAATCATCGGTAAAACCAATAATGCCTAACCAAATTGTAGTTATAAGCATAAGAATTACATAAACATTTAATAAATCTCCAAAAAGTAAAGTCGGGATAATAATTGAAGCAAGAATAATTACTCCTCCCATAGTTGGAGTTCCTTTTTTGCTCATTTGCCCTTCCAGGCCCAGATCGCGGATATCTTCGCCAATTTGTTTTTTGCGCAGATAATTAATTATCTGTTTACCAAAAACAAGCGATATTAATAACGAAGTAATAATTGTTAATGACGACCGAAAAGAAATATATTGAAACATTCCGGCTCCGGGGATATCGAATTGCTCTAAATATTTAAAAAGGTAATACAACATAACTTTTATTAATTATATAGTTCGTCTAAAATTTGTTTTGTAATTTCTCTGTCATCAAAATGATGCTTAGCACCTTTTACTTCCTGATATGTTTCGTGTCCTTTACCAGCAATAAGAATGATATCGCCAATTTTTGCAAGTAAACACGCGGTTCGTATAGCTTCTTTGCGATCCACAATCACAAGTATTTTTTTATTCTTATCTGCTTCAATACCTGCTTTCATATCAGCAATAATTGCATTTGGATCTTCGGAACGTGGATTATCTGATGTTAAAATAAGTACATCGCAATTATCGACAGCTATTTTTGCCATTTCAGGACGTTTTGTTTTATCTCTGTCGCCACCGGCTCCTACTACTGTAATTAACTGTTGCTTTTCTTTTCTTATTTGATTTATTGCATTTAATACATTTTGCAATGCATCGGGAGTATGAGCATAATCAATAATTGCAGTAATTCCGTTATTTGAGCGAATGGTTTCGAATCGTCCTTCTACAGGTTTTAACTCACTTAATGCTGTAAGAATATCTTTTTTATCGAACCCAAGCATTGTTGCTGTTGCATAAACACCTAACAAATTCGATGCATTAAACTTTCCAACAAAATAGGTCCAGATATCCAAATTATCAATATTTAACATCGAACCTTCAAAATGACTTTCGATGATTCGAGCTTTAAAATCAGCAGCAGTTATTACACCAAAAGATTTAACCTTTGCTTTTGTATTTTGAACCATAACCCTGCCGTTCTTATCATCTTCGTTAATAAGTGCAAAACTATTGGGTGATAAATCATCGAAAAATTTCTTTTTAGCTTTAATATATTCAGCAAAAGTCTTGTGATAATCTAAATGATCGTGTGTAATGTTTGTAAATAATCCTCCTGCAAAATGTAATCCTTCAACCCTACCCTGATCAATAGCGTGAGAACTCACTTCCATGAAACAATACTCGCAACCGGCATCAACCATTTGATTCATTAATTTATTAATTTGAACTGCATCGGGTGTAGTGTGAGTCGCTTCAATCTGAGTTTCATTAATGTAATTTCGTACAGTAGATAACAATCCGGCTTTATGACCCAATAATCTGATAAGATTGTATAATAGTGTTACTGTTGTTGTTTTTCCATTTGTTCCGGTAACACCAACAAGTTTTAATTTAGATGATGGATAATTGTAGAATGCCGATGCGATTTGACCTAAAGCATTTGCAGAATTCTCTACTATAATATATGTTACATTATTGTTTATTTCAGATGGTAATACTTCGCAAACAAT
>MENE01000187.1:13928-14902 GCA_001769005.1 Bacteroidetes bacterium GWA2_31_9b
CATATTACCGATTACTTTTAACACATTTACTGAACTTACAATTTCGCTTACTATTTTCATCTATATATATTCGTTAACTCATTGACATATGTAACATAACATATTGACCTCTGCTAATTCTTGAGCCAGATGGTATAGATTGCTGAACCACGCTCCCTTTTCCATGAAATTCTACTTTTAAACCTGCATTTTCGAGAAGAAACAAAGCATCTTTTAAACCCATCCCTTTAACATTAGGCATTAAGTTTTTGGTAACTACACGGTTGCCAAGGATTATTTCATCTTCTTTTCTATTAGTAATAACCCAGTCAGAAATTCTTTTTCCTTCTTCATAATCAATATCAAGTTCGTCGAGAACATTTTTTAATTCTTCTCTATAACTATTTTTGGTGTAAGGGATTTTTTCTTTATCATCTATGTTTTCAGCAATCTCGTAAAGATCTTCGTGAGCATCGAAACTGGTTGCATAAACCTTATCGGCAATTTCTTTAAATACCGGTCCGGCAACAACGTTTCCATAATACACATCGCGCGAAGGAGAATTAACAACTACTATACAAGAGTAAAGTGGGTCTTCGGCAGGAAAATAACCCACAAATGATGCCTGATAGCTTACTCTTTTTTTATCAGTATATCCCAACTTTCGGTTTGCTATTTGAGCAGTACCAGTTTTACCGGCTATCTTATAATTTTTATTTTTCAAATTGTTTGCAGTACCATTTTCAACAACACCTTCGAGCATAGATCGCACTTTTTTAAGTGTTGATCTCGAACATATTGACGAATTGATAATATCAGTATCGAATGTTTCTACTACATTCCCATGATACATTATCGATTTTACAAGTTTCGGACGAACCATTCTTCCATTATTTGCAACAGCATTGTATAAAGAAAGAATTTGTAATGGTGTCATTCGTACTTCATAACCTATCGACATCATTGGTAATGAAACACCCGACCATAATTTATCG
>MENE01000187.1:15234-19838 GCA_001769005.1 Bacteroidetes bacterium GWA2_31_9b
TTCTCCAATGGCATAATTGTATGTTTCTTTATAATCGCCATTTTTATTTCTTTCGAGATTTGTTATCGCTCTAATTTCGCCTGTTTTCACTTCCATAAGAATAGCTGTGCCATGATCAGCTTCGTTTATTGAAAGTTGTCGACGCAATGCACTCTCAGCTACATCCTGAATATTTACATCAATTGTAGTAACTACATCCAATCCATCGCGGGGTTCAACTTCGTTTCCATCATTTACAGGCATCCAAACGTTTCCCTGAAGTTTTTGCATTAACCGAATACCATTAACTCCACGTAGTTGTTCGTCGAATGCTCCTTCAATACCTACAACATTTCCTCTTTCGCTTTGCGAGATATATCCGATAGTTCTGGAAGCCAGGCTAACATGTGGCTGAATACGTACATTCGTTTGAACAGCAATAAATCCTCCTTTATTTTGTCCTAATCTGAAAATTGGGAATTTTCGCATCTGCTTTAGCTGAATATAATTCACTTTTCGTTTAAGCAAATGATAACGTTCTCCATGTTTTCTGGCATTTACAATTTCGCTTCTATATGCCGATGCTGATTTATCTCCAAATAATCTCGATAAACAAAGAGCTAACGAATCTATTTTATGATTAAAAGTATAACTATCTAAACCTGAACTTCGGGTATCTAAACGGATTTCGTAATATGGAACAGAGCTAGACAACATTCTGCCGTCTTGTGCAAGAATATCGCCTCGGTTTGCTTCAATTGTTATATCTTTTAAAGTTAAGCTTTGAGCTTTTTCGCGCCATTTATTTCCTTCAAATATCTGTATATATAATACTTTAGCAAGTATAACAAGCCCGAGTATAAGCATAAACGCATATACCACACCAACTCTCCATACTATTTCCTTTTTTAAAGGCATCTTCTGCTATTACTTTATAATAATTTTCTTTGGCGGCTCAACCGATTCTTTAAGCTCAAGGCCATTCTTTTTTATTCTTTTTACAACTTCAGATTGCTTGCTTATGAACATAAGCTCTGCTGATGTTGTAATTGCTTCGGCACGTAAATCGTTTATTTCTTTTTGCATTATGATATTAGCACGAACAATTTTCTCTGCATGATATCGGTTTCCTATATATATGAATGCCAGAATAACAATAAAAACGATGTAAGGCAACTGTTTAACTACCCAATCGTTTGTTAATATTGAACCATCGAGAATATCTTTTACAGAACCTTTTCTGTGTTCTTTTTTATCTTTTTTATCCTCAACAAATTCTATGTTCTCTTTTTTATCGCTCATAACACTCTTTCAGCAATTCTTAATTTAGCACTTCGTGCTCTGTTATTTTCATTAATTTCTTTTTCGCTCGGAATAATAATCTTTCTATTTACAGCTACAAATGGCACTTTCAGGTTTCCATAAAAATCTTTTTCAGCTTCACCTTCGAATTTCCCACTCTTTATAAAATTTTTAACCAATCGATCTTCGAGAGAATGATAGGTTAAAACCACCAAACGGCCTCCCGGCTTAATAACATCAATCGTTTGTAGAAGCATACTTTGCAAATACTCCATTTCTCTGTTTACTTCTATTCGCAATGCTTGAAATACTTTAGCTAAAAACTTATGCTCAGCATGTTTTGGTAGAAATGGCATGATTAAATCTACCAGGTCTTTAATATCGGTAAGTGTTTTGCTCGAACGGCCATTAATAATTGCTTTTGTTAAAGTTCTGGCGTTCTGCAACTCACCATATTCCCAAAATATCCTCAACAATTCTCTCTCTTCGTAATTATTTAAAATATCAGCGGCCGATACTTTAGCTTGCTGATTCATTCTCATATCTAATTTTCCTTCGAAGCGAAAAGAAAAACCTCTTTCGGGTTGATCAAAATGATGCGACGAGACCCCTAAGTCTGCGATGATTCCATCAACCTGATTAATTTTATAATATTTTAGAAAGTTTTTTAAGAACCTGAAATTATGATGTGCAAAAAGAAATCGTTTGTCGTCAATTAAATTTTTCAAAGCATCTTCATCCTGATCAAATGCAATAAGTTTTCCTGTTTTTAATTGGTTAAGAATTTCTCTGGAATGACCGCCACCACCAAATGTTACATCGACATAAATCCCATTCGGCTTTATTTTTAAGCCCTCAACACTTTCCTTTAACAGAACGGGGGTATGATAAATCATTTTTCTAATCCATTTCCTTGTTAATAGTGTCTCCCATAATTTTCTCGGCTAATGCAGCAAAATCATCCTCATTTTCTTGCATTGCTTCGTACAAATCTTTCGACCAGATTTCAATTTTACCGTCTTGTCCGGCTAAAATTGCTTCTTTAGAGATGTTTGCTAAATCGAGCAATCGCTTTGGGATAAGCAAACGGTTTGTACTATCGAGTACTACTTCGGCTGATCCTTTGTAAAAATTTCTAAGAAATTTATTGTGTTCTTTATTGTATGGGTTTATTTTACTGCGAATAATTGAATTTTGTCGTTCCCATTCTTCAATTGGAAAAAGAATAAGGCAGTTTTCAAAAATATCTTTTTTAACAACAAACCTATCCTGAGTAGCAGGCTTAATCTGCTTTTTAAGCATAGCAGGAAAAGTAACTCTACCTTTCTCGTCTACTTTGCAATTATAATCTCCGATAAATGTTGTCATCTGCATACTCTATTTAACTTGTAAAAATATATAAAAAATTCCCACATTTTACCACTTTCTACCATTTTTTACCACTTTGTTAATAACTTTTGTCAAATTGTATGCTTGCAGAACTTGTATATCAGCAGGTTAATTATCCGAAAATCAATATTGATAAGACTTTTGTGTGGCTCGTAAGTAGAAAAGTAACAACTCGTAAGTTAAAAAGTGACAAATGAAATGTTAAAAAGTGTGTTATTTGAATCTAAAAATTATTGAAAGGTTACAATAGAATAAAAGTTAATACATAACTGTAAAGTTTCACAACGTTATTAATGAAAATTGCCAGATAATAATAATTCCATAAAAAAAATGATTAATTTTAAAAATATATAAAACCATTTTTATGGTATATAAACACCTAGAATGGATGTAAAAGAACTATAAACTAATTGGTATAAACAAGTTAGCGGTAAATTAGGCAGACTGTGAATAATTAAGAAATGATTTTTAATGTTTAAGAATCCAAAACGATATAAAACCAATGATTAAAAAACTTCTTCCCATTATGCTTTTAGTATTATCCTGTAAAACAGGTCAGGAAAGCAAGGTTATCGATACAAATCCTGTAGATAGCTTAAAACAACATTCAGTTATTGATAGTGATTACATAACCACAAGGAACAAGTATGTTCGATACTTTCATTCACTAGATTTAAATAGTGTGGATTGGGAGAATCAAAATGACAGTACATTAGTAAAAGAAGAAACGGCTCTATTAGAATTAGAAAGTAAACTCAAACAGTTATTGATTAATACAAAATTCTTTGAAAAAGAAAAATCTAAGATTAACCTGGTTACTCTTTTTGACGATTATGGTTTTGGCTTGATGGATGGTTTAGTTACTGACATTGACACATTAAAAGCATATTGTACAACGATTGATATTTTTTCAGATTTCTTTAAAAAAGTAAAACTTAACGATTTTAATAATTTGAGTACAGAAGAATTGGAACTGATACTGAATAAAGCGCTGTATTACGATGCTCATATAACGATTTTTTACAATCAAAAATTTTCAACTGAAAATGGAAATATAAAATATGGTTTATTATCATATTTAGGCCAAGACCTTGGGATTACACCATGGATATTGTATACAATTTCCAAATTTGATAACAAAATTTATATTATTGAGCAAAGAGTAAAAGTTGAACTCGATTTGATACCAGAATGTAAATTATTACTAGATAACATATTGTCAAAATCTGATAAGTATTTAGATAAGTATTACCAAACTGGAGAGCTTGATACATCTATTGATTTGAACTCTATGAAGTTTGAAGATTTTGCTTATAAAAAGTATCGTGATTGTTTTCAGGAAAAATTTCCGCAATCCGATAAATATGAAAATGTCGAAAAACAAATGAAACAACTTGAAAGCATTTTAGAGTAATCTACCGCTAACATTGCATCAGGAAAAAATGCGGGTTTCAGTGGTTTTTTAACATTTTTATTTATCTTTAATTTTTATAACGGCTGATTGGAACGCTGGGCAAAAATCCCGCACTTTTCCTATGCAAGGACCGTTAGCAACAAGGTCTAAAAGACCCTACAAAAATTTTAAAAACTAATAAATGACAATTTTTAAATCATTAAATAGAACAAATGCTGAAAAACTCCTCAATGGCGTATTGCTTTTTATGAATGAATTTCCGTTAAAAGAAAATATCCCTAATAAAGAAGTTCAATTAATTGATAATATATATAAATTCTTTAATGTCATTTTCTACACAAACACAAAGGATAAAAGTTTTAAAGCTACAGGAGGTATTAGAACAAATGATACTCAGGAAGATATTGATATCATTGATAGGTCTGATATATTTATTCAAAAACTATTTAATGAACTAAAATCATGTATTTCAATATATAGTACTTCTCAAATAATAGAAATTTCTAACGCACTTCTTAAG
>MENE01000187.1:20021-20176 GCA_001769005.1 Bacteroidetes bacterium GWA2_31_9b
TACCATTTTAATCAAGATCTTAATGCTTTATACAATTTATTAAACCTTTATTTAGGCTATAATATCAATTTTCATATTTATAGAAATCAAATTTTTCAAATTTACAGTTCATTAAAAAAAGAATTCAATATAAATGAGGATAAAAGAATTAAAAA
>MENE01000188.1:0-2505 GCA_001769005.1 Bacteroidetes bacterium GWA2_31_9b
ACCTTTCGGGAATGTATAAAGACTGGTTTTTAGATTATGCATCGTATGTTATACTTGAACGTGCAGTACCTCATTTGAACGATGGCTTAAAGCCTGTTCAACGTAGGATATTACATGCTATGAAACGCCTCGATGATGGCAGATACAATAAAGTAGCAAATATTATTGGCTTTACAATGCAGTTTCACCCTCATGGTGACGCTTCTATTGGTGATGCGCTTGTTCAACTTGGACAAAAAGATTTACTAATAGATACACAGGGAAACTGGGGTAACGTTCATACCGGTGATAGTGCTGCAGCTCCTCGATATATAGAAGCTCGTCTTTCGAAGTTTGCAAATGATGTGGTTTTTAATCCAAAAACTACCGAATGGAAAAAATCGTACGATGGTCGTAATGAGGAACCATTAACTTTACCTATAAAATTCCCATTGTTACTTGCTCAAGGTGTTGAAGGTATTGCCGTTGGTTTGGCTTCAAAAATTCTTCCTCATAATTTTAACGAACTTATTGATGCATCAATAGCTCATTTAAAAGGTAAAGATTTTGAGTTATTTCCCGATTTTTTAACAGGAGGTATTGCCGATTTTAGCCGATACAATGATGGCTTACGTGGTGGTTCGGTAAAAATAAGAGCTAAAATTGAAAAAGACGATAAAAAAACACTTCGGATAACAGAGTTACCTTTTGGTAGAACTACTCAATCTCTTATAGATTCAATTCTTAAAGCAGTTGAAAAAGGCAAAATCAAAGTTCGTAAAATTGATGATAATACTGCACAAAATGTAGAAATATTAATTCACCTGATCCCTGGCATTTCGCCTGATCAAACCATTGATGCATTGTATGCATTTACCGACTGTGAAATACCTGTTTCGCCAAACTCATGTGTAATTTCTGATAAAAAACCTGTATTTCTTGGTGTTAAACAAATGCTTAAAATCTCTACTGATAATACGGTTAAATTACTTACCCGGGAACTTGAGATTAAAAAAGCAGAGTTACAGGAATCATGGCACATGTCTTCGTTAGAAAAAATATTTATCGAGAAAAAGATATATAGAGACATTGAAGAATGCGAAACGTGGGAAGCTGTTATTGAAGCTATTGATAAAGGTTTAAAACCATATACAAAGCTTTTATTACGTAAAGTTACTGTTGAGGATATTGAAAAGTTAACAGAGATAAAAATTAAACGCATTTCTAAGTTTGATGTTAAAAAAGCAGATGAAATTATTCGAGGGCTCGAAGAGCAAATTAAAGAAGTTCAGAATCATCTTGATAATATCATCGATTATGCAATAAATTTTTTCAAACAAATACGCAAAAAACATGGCGATGGAAGAGAACGTAAAACAGAAATACGTAATTTCGAATCCATTGCTGCAACTGAGGTTGTTGTTGCAAACGAAAAATTGTATGTAAACCGTGAAGAAGGATTTATCGGATATGGCCTTAAGAAAGACGAATACATTTGCGATTGTTCCGATATTGATGAGGTAATAACATTCAATTCCGATGGAAAATATATAATATCCAAAGTTGCTGAAAAAAACTTTGTTGGTAAAGATATTATTCATGCTGCGGTTTTTAGACGAAACGATTCAAGAATCATTTATAATATAGTTTATCGCGATGGCCTTAATGGAGCAATAATGATTAAGCGTTGTGCCATTACAGGAATAACTCGCGATAAAGAATATGATATTACAAAAGGAACAAAAGGCTCTAAAATTCTTTACATGAGCGTAAATCCAAATGGTGAAGCCGAGGTTATTAAAGTTTACTTGCGACCACGCCCACGATTGAAAAAACCTGTTTTTGAGTTTAATTTCAGCGACCTTGCAATTAAAGGAAAACAATCGATGGGTAATGTGCTAACCAAATATGCTATTCATAAAATTGTACTAAAAGAAGAAGGTGTTTCTACTTTAGGTGGACGAAAAATCTGGTTCGAAGAAGAAGTTTTACGACTAAATGCCGATGGCCGTGGAGTATTATTAGGAGAATTCCATGCTGATGAAAAAATACTTGTTATTACAAAATCAGGCAAATTTAGGTTATCATCGTACGATTTATTAAATCATTTCGAAGATGATATTTTAATTATTGAGAAATTCAGACCTGATAAAATATATTCGTCTGTATATTATGATGCTGATCTTGAATTCTATTACCTGAAACGATTTACTCTGGAACCAACCGATAAATTAACTAGTTTTATTGGCGATAACGAAGAATCAAGATTGATAAAAATTACCGAAGTTGATTATCCACGATTAGAAGTTTCGTTTGGAGGCAGACATAAAAATCGTGAGAATGAAATTATTGAAGTAGTCGAGTTTATTGGCATAAAAAGCTACAAAGCTAAAGGTAAACGATTATCGAATTACGAAGTAAAAATTGTAACTGAAATTGAACCCTTGATAAAAATTGAACCTGAAACCGAAATAGCTGAAGACAAGGATATTGTTGCCGACGACTCTTCACAAATGAGTCTTTTCG
>MENE01000188.1:2542-4527 GCA_001769005.1 Bacteroidetes bacterium GWA2_31_9b
ATAAAATGTTTGAAGAAAGCAAAAATACTACAATCAGGCTTTATATGTATAAATTTGGAGAAGATGCATTTCGTCAAATCGAAAAAGATAATCTAGAAAAAGTAATACAGAAATACGAAAACGCTGTAATTTCTACCGGTGGAGGCACACCCTGTTTTTTTAATAATATACAATTGATGAACTCTAGTGGGTTAACTATTTACCTCGAAGTAGATACACCTATACTTGTAAACAGATTGATGAATTCAAAAAATGATCGACCGCTCGTATGGGGAAAAACAAAAGCAGATTTAACTGAATATGCAAAGAACTTACTATTGAAACGAAACGAATTTTATAGTCAGGCTAAGTATAAGATAAATGGTAAAAATCTTACTGTTGAAAATATTTTAAGATTAATTAAATCTGAACTTTAGTTTAAATTATTTCTATTAGAATTTCGTTTAATTTATTGATCTTATTAGTAATTGATTCAGCAGAAAAAGTAGCACCCGAAAGGGCTTGAATGTCTCTTCCATAAACAAAAAGTTTTACCTTTTTATAAAATTGTTTCAACCAGTTTTTATTCGTGATTTCTTGTCCATATTGCGATCTATAAATCAAAATGTTAATGTATTCAATTTTTTTCTGGTCATTATAAATAATCATAAAATCGAATAATTCGTATCGTCCTTTTGCAGAAGCAAGAACAGAATATCCGTAAAATTTTTCATCAATAATCAGTTTGTAAAATTTATCAGTCGATTGATTATTAATTAACTCTGTTATTTCTACTTTCTTTTGATTAAAATAAGTTGCAAGCTCCTTTTCAAATTTCTTATGTACATCCGAATTTTGTGCATTTAAACCAATTGATAAAGTAAGAACTATTGTTATAAGAAGTATTTTTTTCATTTTTTTATTATTGTTTCGTTATTTTTTTCGTGACTTTCCAAGATCTTTGGACAATGGAAAGTCACGAAGCAATTTAATTAGAACCAAACTCCTACGCCCATATTAATCATTGAATTATAAGTTTTTTCAGTCGCATTTTTATACCATTGGTAATCTACTTTAAAAACTGCTCCTCTGTCCATTTTAAAAGCAAAACCGAGAAATAGTTCAGTTCTTTTATAGCTATCATTCTTTGTCATTCCCGAAACAACCGATTGATGTGTATTGTATTGTTCGAACCTAAAAAATGGAGTTAACTCGTTTTTTATTGACTCATTTTTATTGAAAATATCATATGCAATTTCGGCATAATATCCAAGCATAGATTCGCCCATGTCGCTTCCGGTAAAAGAATTGTATTCATAAACATTGGTAAATTTGCTGTAAATAACCTGTCCCCGAGTTTGAAAACCATATGTTGAATACCTGTAATCAAGTCCAACCATACGTATTCCAATTACTGATGAATCAGCAGTGGATTGAGCTAATTCGTCATTTTTATCTAATCCATCGTATAATTCCGACTGTGATTTTCCAAAGTATCCTGATAAACCAAGCTTTAAACCGCTAATACCAGAGTAGTCAAGCTTTGCCGATAAGTTAGGAGAGCTCATATACGATTCTGCCCCTTTTTGTCGTCCATTACGCAGGCCGTTTGAACCTTTGAATCTTCCAGTTCCATCATAACCATTAAATCCGTTTACAATATACAATTGGTATCGTAAAGAAGCAGTGCTAATTCTGCCATCAAATCCTAATCCTATTTCTCTCCATGTGGTTGGTACAATCACATTGTCTGTATTTGGGCGCTCAACACCATTGTACGATGGTGGTTCATGGTATTCGTTAATAATTCCCATTGGAATTAATATCAAACCACCTTTTATCGATAGGTTATTTAATACGTGATAATTCAGATAGGCTTGCTCAATATACACTTCTGAAACATGCTCAAACTCAATTTCAGTAATGAACTTTGTTTTTTCGTTAAATTGATATCCTGCAAAAAGTACTAATCTATGAACATCAAGTTTACCATTTTTTCTAAAATC
>MENE01000188.1:4557-5915 GCA_001769005.1 Bacteroidetes bacterium GWA2_31_9b
GTGCGAATAATAGTATTTTTTTCATTTTACTTTTTATATAAACGTTAATATTATCGCAACAAAAATAGAATGATTCTAAATAAGCTACAATACCTAAAAGTTGGTATTTTATAAGCTTGTAAGTTGAAAATCAAAAACCAATAAAAGGGCTTATATTTATAGGATGAGCATAAAAAAAGCAGATCAACTTGATCTGCTTTTTTTAAAATTATCTAAATCCACATTATCCTAAATATTTTTTCAGGAGTTTGTTTTTTGATGAATGTCGTAAACGTCGAATAGCTTTTTCTTTAATCTGTCGAACGCGTTCGCGGGTTAAATTAAGTTCTTCGCCAATTTCTTCTAATGAAAGTTCTGTTCCACCAATACCGTAATAATACTTAATTACAAGTTTTTCTTTATCAGGTAAAATGCTTAATGTGCGTTCTACTTCTTTAGTTAAAGATTCATCTAATAAATTCGAGTCGGCAGTTGGAGAATCGGTATTTTCCATTACATCGAGTAAGCTACCTTCTTCGCCTTCAGCAAATGGAGCATCTACCGATAATGGTTTACCCGATAATTGTAATGTATCTTCAACTTTATCTTTTGGTAAATCAACATAAATGGCTAATTCGTCGGCTGTAGGTGAACGGTCGAATTGTTGCTCAAGTGTTGAGTATGCTTTATGAATTTTATTCAGCGAACCTACTTTATTTAAAGGTAAACGAACTACGCGTGATTGTTCTGCAATAGCTTGAAGTATTGATTGACGAATCCACCATACAGCATAGGAAATAAATTTAAATCCTTTGGTTTCATCAAATCGTTCGGCAGCTTTAATTAAACCTAAATTCCCTTCGTTTATAAGGTCGGGTAAGCTTAATCCCTGAAATTGGTATTGCTTAGCAACAGAAATCACGAAACGAAGATTTGCTTTAGTTAATCTTTCTAATGCTTGTCTGTCGCCTTTTTTTATTCGTTGTGCTAATTCTACTTCTTCCTCGGCCGATATCATCTGTTCTTTACCAACATCCTGTAAATATTTCTCAAGTGAAGAACTATCGCGATTGGTGATAGATTTTGTAATTTTTAATTGTCTCATCTCGACCTCTTTTTATCAAACTATTAATAATATTCTGCTAATTTTCTAACCGGGATGGATACATTTTGATGCCCAACGTCAAAATGTACTATTAATCACCCATTTACCCTAAAAAAGATTCTAATTATGAAAAAGAATGCAAAATAGCAACTTTTTTATTAGAAAATAAAACTTTTGCCAACTTTTATTTAACGTAATTTGATGAATAAAAGTTATAGTTTCTATGTTAAATTTTTATAATTCTTGAAATTTTGTATAAACATTGAATAAATAC
>MENE01000188.1:6058-6279 GCA_001769005.1 Bacteroidetes bacterium GWA2_31_9b
AATTTCAGATTGGATTTTATATTTTTGAGATATTCCGGTAACTTTTAGTTCTGAATATTTAATTAATTCTTTCATATCGGAATCTGAAAATGACCGTATAGTAATCATAACTTCAGCATAACCGGGTGTTATACCAAACGCAATTTCACCTAAACGGGCATGAACAACAGTTGTGAGAACAAAATCTGAAAATAAATTATCCATTGAATTCAGATCAGTAA
>MENE01000188.1:6286-7918 GCA_001769005.1 Bacteroidetes bacterium GWA2_31_9b
TACAAGCTCAGCCATTGCAAGCGCTGGAGAAATACCTTTTTCGGGCTCAGCAGCATGCGATGTTTTACCGGATAGTTTAATTATCATTCCTTTTGATGCTGATGCAAATGTTCCCTGTTTCAGAATAAAATGATTTTCAGTAAATCCCGGTAAATTGTGTATTGCAAAAATAAAATCGGGAGTTTCAAAATGAATATCTTCTAAAACCTTTTTTGCTCCTTCGCCATTTTCTTCGGATGGTTGAAAAAGAAAGATAACATCTCCTTTTGAGGGTCTATTTTTGGAAAACAAACGAATTAAATTAACCAGAATTGCTGTATGGCCATCGTGTCCGCATAAATGAGCGCTATTTTTATTAATTGATCGATATTCCAGAACAGATTCTTCGTGTATTGGCAATGCATCAATGTCGGCTCTGAACATGATTTTTTTACCTGGTGTTTCTCCTTTAAAAACTGCAATTACACCATGCCCTCCAATGTTTTCAATTATTTTATCAGGATTGTATTGTTTAATAAAATGGATTATTCTTAAGGATGTATTTTTTTCTTTTCCCGATAGCTCAGGATTTCGGTGTAGCACTTTTCTAAACTCAATAATTTCTTTTATTTCAGCCAAATCAATTTTCATATATTTTTGTTTTATGCTAATTGTAAATTTACATTATAAATCTTTTTTAAGCCATACTTGTTTTAAAAATAATATCATAACTTCGCTGCCTGTTTTAATTGCGCATTTTTAATGAAAAGAACTACATTAACAGCTTATATAGCTGTTTCTCTTGCTATGATTTTTTGGAGTTTTACCTTTATCTGGTACAAAGAGGTTTACCATTTTTACAATCCTGTTACAACAGTTTTTTTTCGGTTAATTCTTTCATCCATTTTTTTGTTCGTGTTAATGTATCCATTAAAAAGATTACAAAAGATTCAGAAAGGTGATTTTAAATATTTTCTTTTGGTATCTTTTTTTGAACCTTTTCTCTATTTTATTGGTGAAAGTTATGGAATAAAATATGTTTCTACAACTCTAGCAGCTGTAGTTATTGCAACTATACCACTGTTCAATTCATTTACATCGTCCTATTTCTTAAACGAAAAATTGACACGCATGAATATCCTGGGGATTGTTTTCTCAGTTCTTGGTGTTGGTATTATGATTTTTAATAAAGACGAGGGTTTTAATGCTTCTGTTTTTGGAATAGGAATGTTGTTTGTTGCGGTTGCAGCAGCTATTGGTTATGCATTTGTAATAAAAAAACTAACAACAAAATACAACCCTATAAGTATTGTTACATATCATAATTTTATTGGGGCATTTATGTTTGCGCCTTTGTTTTTCATTCTTGATTTTAATGATTTTGTTCAAACCGGATTTGTTAAGGAAGCCTGGATTCCTTTGTTAAAACTTGCTTTTTTCGGTTCATCGTTTGCTTTTATTTTCTTCACGTTTTCAGTTCAAAAAATTGGAGTTGCCAAATCGAGTGCATTTACAAATGTTATACCTGTAATTACTGCTATTATTGCCTTTTTTGTATTAGGTGAGATAATAAATATAAATAAAGTTTTAGGTATTATGCTTGTAATTGGTGGATTATTCCTTTCGCAAGTAAAAATGGACGGTTTACGAGAG
>MENE01000188.1:7932-9117 GCA_001769005.1 Bacteroidetes bacterium GWA2_31_9b
AAGGAAGAAACCAAAAAACCTGGATGATGTTGTACATCAGTTGCATAATGAAGTTTTTGAGGAAATTGACTGCCTTGATTGCGCCAACTGTTGTAAATCGATAAGTCCTACTCTGTACGGAAAAGACATAGAACGGCTGGCAAAACACTTAAAAATGAAACCTTCGCAGCTTGTTGATGAGTACCTTAAAGTTGATGAAGAAAAAGATTATGTATTTCGTAAACAACCTTGTCCATTTTTATTGCCCGACAATTATTGCATTGTTTACGAAAGCCGACCCAAAGCTTGCCGCGAATATCCGCATACCGACCGAAAACGTTTCTACCAGATTCTTGATTTAACCTTAAAAAACACAGAAGTTTGCCCGGCTGCTTTTGATGTGGTAGAAAAAATGAAAGAAAGAAAAGAATTCTAAATCACCTCCTGTTTTCTTTGTAATAATGTACCTATATAAAAATAATAATTAGAAAGCATAATACATTTTAAATTATTGTTTAATTTTAAATGCATATAAGTAAGAGTATTAATATGAATACCCTAAAATTAGGGGTATATGTATTAAAAATGAATTTGTATATACAAGTTAGGCAACATTGAACAGCCGCTCATATAAAGGATAATATGTCAAGAGAAAAAAATATAGTTAAATATAAAGAGCAACTAGATAAAGCTTGGGACGATTTCCAAAATAAAAATTTGGATAAGTCCGAAGATGTATGTAATGCTTTGATAATTGATCTTCCAGACGCTTTGGGAGCATACTATTTACTTGGACATATCTATTTAAATCGTGAAATGTTTGTCAAAGCTTTAGAACAATTTTCTATAGCTTTAGAGAAAGATAAAGAAGGGAATGTTGGTGGGTATATTAATTACTGGATAGGTCAAATATATAATGAGTACTCTTTTCTTAACGAGAAAAATCCATTATATGATACTGATAAAGCAAAACTGCATTATTGCAAAGCAAAAGAATATGACAATTATCCCTTAGATGTTATAAACAGACTCCATTATGAATATAAGAACGATTACGATAAAATTAAGCTTTACGAAGAAGGTGTCAAAAAATTTCCCGACGAAATTTCCTTTTATATTCACTTAGCTAGGTCATATGAAAAAGTGAATAATTTCGAAAAGGGAATTGAAATTCTAAATGATGCAATTAATAAAGGATTAAAATCA
>MENE01000189.1:0-8597 GCA_001769005.1 Bacteroidetes bacterium GWA2_31_9b
TGCAGAAATATCACCTGTAAAATGGAGATTGATATCTTCCATAGGGATAACCTGAGAAAATCCACCACCAGCAGCCCCACCTTTCATTCCAAATACCGGGCCTAAAGAAGGTTCTCGCAAAACTACAATTGATTTCTTACCAATCTTATTCAATGCTTGAGTTAAACCGATAGATGTTGTTGTTTTTCCTTCACCAGCAGGTGTTGGTGTTATTGCTGTAACAAGAATTAACTTTGCTTTTTTAACTTTTTCTTCATCAATTAATTTTAATGGGAGTTTAGCTTTGTATTTTCCATACAACTCTAAATCATCTTCTGGAATTCCAATTTGTTTAGCAATATTAACAATAGGCTGAATTTTTGCAGCCTGAGCAATTTCAATGTCTGATTTCATAGTGATAATGTTTTTTTCAATTAAATTTTTTATTTAGTATGGACTAAAGTCCTTTAAATAATCCTATTTTGTAACCCCAGCCTTAAGGCTGGGGTTAGTTAAACGCTTAACTTTAATGGGCTTCAGCCCATTATGTGTATCAGTTTTTATAAATTCAAAAATGAATCAATTGTCAATCTTTTGTATTGAAACAGTTAACAAAATATTTTGTTCAACTTTTATTCTACATAATTATATATAAATTGGTTAAAGGTTAAACAAAATCATTTTTATAAATAAATAACTCAGAAATAATAAATAACAAAATAAATAAAAATGCTTATTTAATAGTTGTAAATTACCCAATATTCTAAATATGAATATTTTTCCAATCTTTTAAATCCTTACCAATAGAAAGGTAAACAATATGTGTTTTTCAGCAGAAGCGAGTTTTGCAGGAGGTGTTATTATTTCATCAATTGGTATAGCTACTATAAAAAAAATTCATAACCCATCTCAGATTGTATTTGCTTGTATTCCTTTATTTTTCGGAATCCAGCAAATTGTTGAAGGATTTTTATGGTTAACATTACCAAATCCTGAATATTTATCTATTCAAAGATTCAGCACTTATGCTTTTTTAATTATGGCCGATATAATCTGGCCTTTAATGATTCCTTTTTCAGTACTCTTTATGGAAGAAAACAAAAAAAGAAAAAGAATATTATGGATTTTGCTAATGATAGGATTATTCACATCAATTTATTATGCTTACTGTTTAATTTCTTTTAATGTAAATCCACAAATTATGGAATACCATGTTCAGTATAATTCAGATTTTCCTAAATCGTTAATGATACCGGCTTTTATAGTTTATTTAATTACAACTATATCTCCTCTTTTTGTTTCAAGTATAAAAAGAACACATTTGTTAGGTGTTTTAATGTTTTTATCTTGTTTAGTAACTGCAATATTCTTTAGACAATATCTCACTTCTGTATGGTGCTTTTTTGCTGCGTTAATAAGTGGAGTTATATTTTGGATATTAAGAGATTCAAAAATAAAATTCAATTTTGATTACCTAGCTTTATTGAAAGATCAATTGATTAAGAACAAAACTATAAATCATTAACATATATACTATATAAAAAACTCCTCTCTTAGCTGATCCAAATCATAAAGAGCAGTTGTTTTCTGAAATATAAAGTAAAAGATTACTGATTTTTATTCAAAAAACCGATCTTTGTGTTAAATCTAGTAAAAAAGTGAAATACACCATTTCGGAAATATCAGAAATTATTCATGCAAAGCAAATAGGTAGTGAAAATAGTGATATTCAGCATTTAATTATTGATAGCCGTAATATCAGCTCATCTCAAAATGCTCTTTTCTTTGCTATTCGTGGCGATCGTAACGATGGTCATCAATTTATTGAAGAGCTCTATAATAAAGGTGTAAAAAATTTTGTAGTAGAGCAAATCCCTGAAAATCATTCGAAATATAAATCAGCTAATTTTCTTGTAGTTTCAAATGTACTGGAAGCTTTACAGAATTTAGCATCACACCATAGGAAGCAATTTACTTACCCTGTAATTGGGATAACCGGAAGTAATGGAAAAACAATTGTAAAAGAATGGATTTATCAAATTCTGCATTCAAAAGTAAATATTGTTCGAAGTCCAAAAAGCTTTAACTCACAAGTTGGTGTTCCTTTA
The DNA here is from genome assembly GCA_001769005.1 of Bacteroidetes bacterium GWA2_31_9b. Lineage (GTDB taxonomy): Bacteria > Bacteroidota > Bacteroidia > Bacteroidales > UBA12077 > UBA12077. The sequence goes on from MENE01000189.1 coordinate 2,088, forward strand.
TCTGTTTGGTTAATGAACAGCACTTTCAATATTGCAGTTTTTGAAGCAGGCATTTCACTACCGGGAGAAATGGAAAAACTTGAAAAAGTTATTCAGCCTTCAATAGGATTAATTACAAATATTGGAGAATCGCATCAGAAGAATTTTGTTGATTATAAACATAAAGCTAAAGAGAAACTAAAACTTTTTAAAAATTCAGATCTTATTATTTATTGTAAGGATCATGAAATTATTGATCAATTGATTTCTGAAGATCATGATTTATCGAAAAAACAAAAGTTTACCTGGTCGGAAAAAAGCGAATCGACCATTCAACTTATTTCAAAATCAAAAAAAGTAGATCATACCCTATTAGTTTTAACATATAAATCGAAACAATACGAGCTTTCTATTCCACTTACAGATAATGCATCTGTTGAAGATGCTATTCATGTTATTGCCTGTTTATGTGCTTTAGGATACGAAATTACAGATTTTAAATCTCAGATTGAATCTTTACTTCCTGTTGCTATGCGCATGGAGCTTAAAAAAGGATTGAACGAATGTACTATAATAAACGATAGTTATAACTCCGATTTAAACTCATTAAACATTGCATTAAATTACCTTAGTCAACAAAATCAGCATTCCAAAAAAATAGTAATACTTTCTGATATTTTACAAAGCGGAAAAAGCGATAAAGCATTATATTCTGAAGTAGCAGGCTTAATTAAAAAATACAATGTTGATCAAATTATAGGAATAGGAACTGCAATATTGTCTCAGTCAGATGTTTTCGATATTCAAAAAAGTTTTTATTCGAACACAAACGAATTTTTAACAGAATTTTCGAAGAAAACTTTTTCAGATAGTGCAATTCTTTTGAAAGGATCACGTAATTTTTCGTTTGAAAAAATATCGGCAATATTAGAGGAGAAAATTCATCTTACCGTTCTTGAAATTGATTTAAATGCTTTGGTTCATAATCTGAATTATTTTAAATCGAAGCTTAATCAGAATACCAAGATTATGGTAATGGTAAAAGCGTTATCGTATGGAATTGGAACCCATGAAATTGCCAGCATATTGCAATATCAACGGGTTGATTATCTTGGAGTTGCTTTTACCGATGAAGGTGTAGCTTTACGTGAAGCAGGTATAAAACTTCCGATAATTGTTATGAATCCTGAGCAGAATAGTTTCAATTTAATGATTGAACATAATCTGGAACCTGAAATTTATAGTTTTTCAGTGCTTCGAAATTTTCTGAAAGCGCTAGAAAACATTGGTATTCCAGAATATCCTATACATATAAAACTCGATACAGGAATGCATCGTTTAGGATTTATGTCGCATGAAATTGATTTGTTAATTGAAGAACTTTTGAAAAGCAAAAATATATTTGTAGCTTCCATTTTTTCGCATTTAGCTGCCAGCGATGAAGGTTACCACGACTCATTTACTTTAGAGCAAATTGCTTTATTTAAAGAACAAAGTAATAAAATCACATCAAAACTGCAGTATCCTGTAATTCGTCATGTTCTAAACTCTGCAGGAATAGAACGTTTTCCTGAATGTCAGTTTGAAATGGTTCGATTAGGAATTGGGTTGTATGGAATTTCATCATTAAATCAGAATCAATTAGAAACAGTTAGTAGTCTTAAAAGCACTGTAATTCAGATTAAAAAGGTTCAGAAAGATAAAACAATTGGTTATAGTAGAAATGCAACCGCATTAAATGATACGACAATTGCTATTGTTCCTGTTGGCTATGCCGATGGTTTAAATCGCAAATTAGGCAATGGAAACGGGAAACTTTTTATAAACGGATATACTGTACCAATAGTTGGTAATATTTGCATGGATATGTGTATGGCTGATATTACAGGCTGTGTTATTCATGAAGGTGATGTTGTAGAAGTTTTCGGTAAGGAAATATCGGTAAAAAAAATTGCTGAAATTCTTGAAACAATTCCTTACGAAATTTTTGCAGGAATACCTTCACGAGTGAAACGAGTTTATTATCAGGAATAACTTTTTCACAAATTCAAAATTTCTTCTAATTCAAAAATCCTTAGTGTTCAAAACTCTTCTATTGATATCATATCGCAAAGTCTATCGATATTGATAATTTTTAAATAATGATAAAGCAGTAGGTATTTCGTCAAAATTATTGATTGAGTTGCTTTTATAGCTTTGAATGCAAATATTTTTTATGTTAATTTGCCCCTTTAATAGCTTATAAAGGTTAAAGTTTGCAAATGAAATCGAAGTACCATAAAATAGGATTTTTCTTTCTGCTTTTTATAACCATTGCTATAATTAATTCCAGCATCCGACTTCAGTTGTTTGGAGCAGGAATTGAACGAAACGAAATTATCCCGGGAAAAGTAATTAGCGAAATAAACTCATTATTTTATCAGGAGAAAGCCCTTAAAATTGATACACTAATGAATTCGTTAATTTCTAAGTATCGATTTAATGGAAATGTATTAGTTTCTTACAAAGGTGAATGCATATACAATAAGCCTTTTGGTTATTCTGATATTATTGAAAAAGAAAAACTTACAAACGAATCGGTTTATCAATTAGCCTCTGTTAGTAAACAGTTTACTGCAATGGCTATTATGATTTTAAAAGAACGCAATCAACTAAATTATGATGATAGTGTAACTAAGTTTATTCCAAATTTTCCATATAAAGCAATAACAATTCGTATGTTGCTTAATCATACATCAGGCTTACCAAATTATATGTGGTTGGTCGATAACTATTGGAAAAATAAGAAAAATCCCTACAACGACGATATTATTGATTTATTAGCTACACATAAACTTGGATTGTATTTTACTCCCGGACGAAAATTTACTTACTCAAATACAGGTTATATAGTACTTGCATCAATAGTTGAGAAAATATCAGGAATGACTTTTTCAAAATTTATGGATGAAGAGATTTTTGAACCACTAGATATGAAAAATACATTTGTTTACAGTTGTCTTGAAAAGAATTCGAAGGACAAATTAAATGGATTTGCATATCGTGGAAAAAAATACAGATTGCTACCTGAAACTGTTAATGATGGAAGTGTTGGAGATAAAGGAGTTTATTCAACAACCGAAGATTTATATAAATGGGATCAGGCATTGTACTCAAATGACTTGGTATCGTACGAAAGCTTAAATGAAGCATTTACAGGGTTTAAAATTCGTAATAAATACGATGTGCCTTATGGATTTGGATTCAGAATTGCTAATAAAGACAACAAAAAAGTTGTGTATCATCATGGGAGATGGAATGGTTTCAGAACAAGCATATACAGGTACATCGAAGACCATAATACAGTTATTGTTTTAAATAATACATCATCAGCATTTAATAGCACTATAATAAGAGGTATTCAGGGTATTTTATATGATTCATTGAGTACTGATATTACCCATGACATTGTGAATACAATTATTAACACGGGAGTTGAAGATGCTATAGATATGTACAATTCGGATAAGACTGAAAAACCTATAGAACTTGATACACTTAAAATTTCAGCAACCTATAAATTGCTCATTAAAAATGATAAGCCTGAGATTGCTTCAAAATTAAAACTATTTGAAGAGATGTATGTTCATGGCGATTTGGAATCAAAATACATGAACGATCAAAACTTTTTTGAGCTGATATCTTTAAAAGAGAAATAACTTTACCCTATTTCGCTTACTCTTTCCAATGCTTTTAAATCTAAAACCCTGATTTTTCTTCCATCTAGATTAATGATATGTTCACTGGCAAATGTCGAAAGAGTTCGAATTGCATTTGAAGTGGTCATATTAGATAAATTGGCAATGTCTTCACGCGATAAATAAACACGTATAGTTGATTTATCTTCTTCGAAACCATAAGTATCTTTAAGAAAAATGAGTGATTCTGCTAGTCTTCCACGAATATGTTTTTGAGTAAGTGTAACTGTTCTGTTATTTGAAAAACCCAATTCAGACGCTAGTGATCTGATTATATTTAGCGAAAATTCATAGTTGCTTTTAAGTATTTGAAAAAGTGATTCTTTTTCAATAGTACAAATAACACAATCCTCAATAGCTTCTGCAGATGCAATGTAGTTTTGTTCGGCAAACAATGCTCTGTATCCAATAAAACCAACTGGTTTTGCCATTCGAACAATTTGCTCACGACCACCAACACCTTCTTTAAATATTTTTACTTTCCCTCTCGATAAACAAATTAATCCGTTAGGTTTATCGCCTTCTTTGTAAATAATATCGTTTTTTTTGAAATGTGTACATGTACTGTTTTTTTTAAGAAGCTCTTTTTCTTCTGCATTCAATACACTAAAAACAGACATTTTGTTATCAATTATATTGTGGCTTTCAGATATCATGAATTATTTTTTATTATAGAATATGTTGAAAAACATACAAATGTATATATTTCGGTCAAAACAATAAAATATTTTATGTAAAATCGAAAAATTAGTTTTAGTCATTGTAACAAGGATAAACTAATAAAACTTACAAATTAATTAAACTTTGCAACTAATGGAATTCTTCTTCCGGCACCAAATGCTTTTGATGAGATTCGAATAATGGGTGGAGCCTGATATCTTTTATACTCATTGCTATCGACTAAATTGATTATTCGTTCAACTAAACTTTTTTCCCATCCATCATTTGTAATTTCTTCGCATTGTTTTTGAAGCTCAATATATTCAAATAATATTTTATCTAGTATTTCGTAATCTGGCAATGAATCACTGTCTTTTTGATCGGGTCTTAATTCTGCCGACGGAGGTTTTTGTATTGAATGTAAAGGAATAATTTCTTTATCGCGATTAATGTGTTGAGCAAGTTTGTAAACATCTGTTTTATAAACATCACCTAAAACTGAAATTCCACCAGCCATATCACCGTACAAAGTACTATAACCTACTGCGGATTCACTTTTGTTTGAAGTGTTTAATAATATATGGCCTAGCTTATTCGAAAGAGCCATTAAAATAGTACCTCTTGCTCTTGCCTGAATATTTTCTTCGGTAATATCCTGCTTTAATCCTTTAAATATAGATTGTAAGCTTTCGTTAAAACTATTAACAACTTCCTGAATATTAATAATATCGTATCGAACACCTAAATTATCGGCTAATTTTATAGCGTCGGCTATAGAATGGTCTGATGAAAATTTTGATGGTAACAACAATACTCTAATGTTTTCATGACCTAATGCTTGTGATGCAATTACAAGTGTAACAGCTGAGTCAATTCCTCCTGATAATCCCAGAGTTGCTTTGGTTAAATTCATTTTTTTGAAATAATCTCGAACACCGAGAATCAAAGCATCATGAATTTTAGCAATTACATCAGGATCTTCCAGAAGATGTTTTTTAAGTTTCTTTTTCTTAATATCATCAAGTTTATATACTTTATAATCTTCAGTAAATAGTTTTAGCTCATCGGCAATTGTTCCATCAGAATTAATTACCATTGAACCACCGTCGAAAATAAGTTCAGTTTGTGCTCCAACCTGATTCACGTTAAAAATTGGTAGTTTATATTTCTTTGCATTTCGGATAAATATATTTTTTCGACCCCATATTTTAGTGTAAGAAAATGGAGATGCAGCTATATTTATTACAAAATCAGGTTTGTATTCAATAAGTTTTTCCATTGGTGAAACCAGATAAAGTTGATTTCTGGCAAATGCATTATTGACTGGTTGCTCATCCCACAAATCCTCACAAATAGTTATAGCAATTTTTTTACCTTTAAACTCAACGACACTAAACTTATCGTTAGGCTCAAAATACCTGTATTCATCAAAAATATCGTAAGTTGGTAAAAGAGTTTTGTGTTGAATAAATTTAATTTCACCATCATGAATAAATAGTGCTGAATTGTATAGTTTTTTTCCTTTTGGATTATTGTTAACAGTTGGAGAACCAATTATTACAGCTATGTTTTTTGTGTTAGAAACAATATCTTCTATAGCTTCTTCACATTGATCAATAAATGATTTTTTTTCGAGAAGATCTTGAGGAGGATAACCACATACCGACATCTCTGAAAATATAATTAAATCAACTGAATCATTTTTAGCCTCTTCAATTTTCTCTAATATTTTTGAAATATTTTTTTCAAAATTTCCAATGTGGTAATTTAATTGAGCAAGTGCGATTTTCATAACTATACCTTTTGATATAAGTTCTAAAATAAAATACCAATACGAATTGTTACATTGCTACATGTTACTTTATTGTCGGTGTCTTTTGTAATATCAACAAATCCGTTTGTATATGTTAAACCTAAAACAATAGCTGTGTTTCCTCCAATGGAATATTCAGCCCCGGCTCCAATAAAATAAGCCAGGTTAAACAATTTTACTTCATCACTAATATTGGTATTATCAAGTTCGTAATTCTCAACTTCTCCGGTAGCTTTAATATTTATTCCGGTATTTACTCCCAGATGAGTATAGAATGTAAAGTATCCTATTTCATTAGTTTTAAGTTTTAAACCCAATGGA
>MENE01000189.1:8618-12457 GCA_001769005.1 Bacteroidetes bacterium GWA2_31_9b
TATTCAAGTGTGCTCCCTATAGGAATAGTATCTATGCCACTATTAGTCTCAACAGGTTGATCGAAATTATATTTTAAAAATCCTCCAGTATTATCTATTGAAATACCAGTTGTGAATGCATAATTTGGACCAAAAAAATTATCTATTGCTAAACCAATATTAACACCTAATTTTGACCCTTCACTTGTAACATCCTTTTTATCTGGTGTCATCCACGAGAATTTTGGATCAACAAAAACTGTAAATCGAGCGTTTTGTGAGAAAACACTTAATGAAGCTATTGATAGAGTAAAAATTATTAAATACTTTTTCATAATTTTATGCTTTAATTTATGTTATTACAAAAATAGTTAAAAAACAGTTCTATAAAAGAGATTTTGTAGTTTGTACTCAAAATTTAGACCTTTTTTAAAAATACTAAATAAATAAACTCATGGAAAATAGAATATTCATTTTTTGTTTAATAATCGTATCAGCATTTACATCGTGTACAAAAAAAAATAAATTCGATGTTGATATCTCTAAAAGCAAGATAAATATTGAAGTTAAACGATTAGATATTGACCTTTTTGAAGCAGATATCAATAATGTTAAAAATTCTATTCCTGATTTAAAGAATACTTATGGAGATTTTTTTGAATTATATAATTCCAGAATTATTAATATTGGTGCAACTTCAAGTATAGGTTATCCTGAATATTTACAAGCCTTTATTACCGACTATACAATTAATAAAATACATGACTGTACTTTAGCTGTTTTTCCGACAATTATCGATATTGAAAACGAAATCGAAAATGCATTCAGGTATTATAATTTTTATTTTCCTTCACGCAAGATTCCCGGTGTTTATACTTTTATTGGAGGTTTTAACCAATCAATGGTTGTTGCAGATAGTATACTTGCAATTGGAATTGATAAATATTTAGGTTCTGATTGTGAATTCTACGACAGACTTGAGATTCCTGCATATTTACAAATAAATATGACTCCAGCAAAAATTCCTACTGATGCATTAAAAGCATGGGCATTAACCGAATTTGTTTATAACGATTCTATTGATAATCTGGTAAACAACATGATATATCAGGGAAAAATTCAGTACTTTCTTGATGCAATGTTTCCAAATACACCTGATTCTTTAAAATTTGGATTAACTTCAAATCAAGTAAAATGGTGTTCACAAAATGAAAAAGAAATGTGGAGCTATTTAATTGATCAGAAAATTTTATTTTCTACTGATTATATGACAATCAATAAATTTATAAATCCCGCTCCATTTACTTCAGGGTTTCCAAAAGAATCGCCCGGCAGAGCAGTTGTTTGGTTAGGACATGAAATTGTAAAAAAATACATGAATCGCAATTCAGATGTAACATTGGAACAACTAATGCTCGATAATCGCTATCAAAAAATACTTTCAGATTCTAGATACGAACCTTAGACAATAAACAATTATCAATAAACAATATTTTAAATGGGGCTTAGTTACTTGGTTTGTTCCAAAAGTCAATATCCAATATGTAATTTCCATCGGGTTGAATACGCCAAACATTTATGTATTTAACTTTAGCGTTATACAAGGCGTTTATTCTATTACCCTTTTTTACCATGTTCCATAACCTTATTGAAGCAAACCCTGCAGAGAGGTTCATATTCTGTTTTCTCGCCTAAAAGTACCAACTTATCGCTTTTAGCTATACGATGCGAATATTGAGCCAGGTTTCCGCAATGCATACATATAGCATGAACCTTTGTAACCGATTCAGCTTCGGCCATAAGTGCAGGTATTGGACCGAATGGGTTTCCAAGGTAATCCATATCGAGTCCGGCAACAATTACACGTATTCCATTATTGGCAAGTTGTTTACACACATCAACCAGGTTTTTATCAAAAAATTGAGCTTCGTCAATTCCGATAACATCTACATCGCCGGTAAGTAATAGAATATTTCCTGATGATTCAACCGGAGTTGAACGGATTGTTGTTGAGTCGTGAGAAACAACGTTTTCATCAGAATAGCGGGTATCAATAATCGGTTTGAAAATCTCAACTTTTAATTTTGCATATTCGGCCCGGCGTAAACGTCGGATTAATTCTTCTGTTTTACCTGAGAACATCGAACCGCAAATTACTTCGACCCATCCCCTGTTTTTGGATTTTTTATTTGTACCTTCGAAAAACATCTTATATCAATTTCTGAACTTTTATCGTTATTTTTGTAAAAATATTAAATTATGAACAAGTCAGATCTTCACAAGAATATAATTAAAGAGATTCAGGAAATCTATTCATTTATAAACAGGTTCGAAAATCCAAACCAGATTCATCAGATCGATATTGACCTTGCTATGTCAAAAGTAAGAAATCTTTATGATATGTTGTTAAAATTAAATGCACACGATACTTACGTTTCTGAATATCAAATCAAAGAGAAATTAACAATTAATAAACCATTGGCTAAGCAAGACATAGAGACTATTGTAGAAGATGTTCAAAAAGAAGAATTAAAGAAAGCATCAAAGACTTCCGAAACAAAACAAGAAGTTGAAATTGATTTGATTAAAGAAGAAATAAAAAAGCCAGAATTAAAAAAAGAAGTTGAGCCTATTAAGAAAATAGCTTTTATTGAAGAAGATAAACCAAAAAAAGTACAGGAAAAACAAAAAAAACAAGAATCTTCATCAGAAATAATGGCTGATAAATTTCATTCAAAAACATATATGCACGATTCATTTACTAAAGGAAATCCTGATAAACAGGATGTATCGAGCAAGATGAAATCGAAACCTATTACCGATATAAATTCAGCTATCGGACTCAACGATAAGTTTGTTTATGTTCGCGAGCTATTTAATGGAAATAAAGATCAATTTGTAGAAACCATTCAACTATTGAACAATTTTGATACATTCGAAAATGCATTAGGCTATCTAAAAGAAAATTTTAAATGGGATTATGAAGAACCTATTGTTGTAAAACTTATTGAATTGGTTCGCAGAAAACATACCAATTCTTAGTTTTTAGATATTAGTATCGAGATAAATGCAGATAAATAGTTTTCAATAACCTGAAATAATAAAATCTTAAATAATTTTTATTGATTTTATCTATTTTACTTCAAAATTCGTAATTCGCAATTCGTAATTCAAATTTTATACCTTTATACCAAATATTAAATAAACTCACATGAGTAAATTATACCTTGTACCCACTCCTATTGGCAATCTCGAAGATATTACTATGCGTGCTATTAGGATTTTAAAAGAAGTTGATATTATATTAGCTGAAGACACCCGTAAAACAAGTATTTTATTAAAACATTATTCGATTAACAAACCTGTTTTAGCACATCATAAATTTAACGAGCACAAAACAGTTCCTGCTATTGTAGATCGAATAAAATTGGGAGAATCAATTGCTTTGGTTTCAGATGCCGGAACACCCGGAATTTCTGACCCGGGATTCTTAATTGCTCGTGCCTGCATTGATGCAAATATCGAAATTGAATGCTTACCAGGTGCTACAGCATTTGTTCCTGCATTGGTAAATTCAGCATTACCAAACGACCGCTTTGCTTTCGAAGGATTTATTCCTCAGAAAAAAGGTCGCCTAAAACGATTAGGAGAATTGGTAAATGAACAAAAAACAATGATTTTTTACGAATCACCCTATCGATTGGTAAAAACATTAACCCAACTTACCGAAATATTTGGTGAAGACCGCCGGGCATGTGTATCACGCGAACTTACAAAGATCCACGAAGAAAATATACGTGGGACTTTAAAAGAGTTAATCCAGTATTACAGCAAAGCAACTCTTAAAGGTGAGATTGTAC
>MENE01000189.1:12504-14133 GCA_001769005.1 Bacteroidetes bacterium GWA2_31_9b
CTGGATAATAATGATGAAGGTGATGAATCTGAAAATGAAGATTAGAAAGGGCTGAAGCCTTTTTTTTATTGCACTTTTTCCGTTGACTAAAGTCAACGGAAATTATTTACAATTTGTAATTGTTTTTTTTATTCTGATTGCACCAACTACTAAATTTAATGGAAAGTATTTCACAATATGGGGCATATTACTATTAATCAGCTTTTCCGCTGACTAAAGTCAGCGACAATTGTTTTCATTTTACCTCTTCTGAATAAAAAATAAAAGGAAATTTTATTCATCTTGAATTGAAAAAAAATAAATCAAATAAAAAACCACTTGACATTTCAGGTGGTTTTTTATTTGAAGTATATTTTATTGTCTTTTTGTACGTGGTCGTTTACCTGTAGAATCAGACTTTTTTGAAGAACTTTCTCTATCAAATTGTTTCCACTCTGGGCGCTCAGACGATCTTCTTAATGGACGATCGCCTCCTTCAGATGTTTTTCTTTCTGGGCGTTCACTGTCAGATGATCTTCTTTCAGGACGTTCACCACCTTCAAATGATCTGCGTTCTGGGCGTTCTCTATCAGAAGATCTGCGTTCTGAATGTCCTCTGTCAGATGATCTGCGTTCTCGATCTCTTCCAAAAGGCTTTCTTTCGCCTCTTTCTGAATCACCAGAAGGTTTTTCGTTGGCAACTTCTGAACTTACTTTAACACCATCGAAATTGGCATTATTTAATCCATCAAGTACCTTGTTTGTATATTGCTCGTCGATTTCGAAAAACGAAAATGATTTTAAAATATCAATTCTACCAATAGGAATATTTTTGTCGCGAGTAGCTTCATTAACTAATCCCATTAGTCTCTGTGGGTTTAATCCCTGATTTTTACCAATATTTACAAATAAGCGTTTAAAATCTTTCGATCTGCTATCATTTCTATCACCTCTATCACTTCTTTCGCCTCTTCTGCCTCTGTCTCTGCCACCATCTCTATCTCTGTCTCTGTATTCAGAAAATTTATCATCAGGTGCATTTAAATCAGATGCATTTTTATAGTATTCTAAAAAACGGTTAAACTCTAATGAAACAAAGTGTTTAATCAATTCATCCCGCTCGAGCCACTCCAATTTTTTATTTACTTCGGGTAAAAACTCATCAATCATTTCATGATTAACCTCAACTTTTTCCATCTTTTCAATTAAATGGAAAAGTTGTTTTTTACAGATTTCTTTACCTGTAGGAACAGCAAGTACCTCAAACTTCTTGTTTATTTTTCTTTCAATCTCTTTAATTCTGTATTTTTCTTTTAAATGCACAATAGCAACAGAAATACCAGCTTTACCAGCACGACCGGTACGTCCACTTCTATGAGTGTACACTTCCATATCATCAGGTAAATTGTAATTGATAACATGAGTTAAATCATTTACATCGAGTCCGCGTGCAGCAACATCGGTAGCTACAAGCATTTGTAAATTCTTTAATCTGAAACGGTTCATTACCTGGTCACGTTGTGCCTGTGATAAATCACCATGTAAAGCATCGGCATTGTAACCATCTTTAATAAGCCACTCAGCAACTTCTTTTGTTTCCATACGAGTACGGCAAAATATAATTCCATAAATATCAGGATTCATATCAGC
>MENE01000189.1:14161-15893 GCA_001769005.1 Bacteroidetes bacterium GWA2_31_9b
CGAGCCTGAACAACATAATATGCATGTTTAATATTCTCGGCACCTTCGTTCTTTTTACCTACAGTAATCTCAATTGGATTACTCATGTATTTTTTTGCAATAGTAGCAACTTCTCTAGGCATAGTAGCCGAGAAAAGAAGAGTTCTGTGATCTGTAGGAACAGATTCAAGAATTTCGTTCAAATCATCGCGAAAACCCATGTTCAGCATTTCATCAGCTTCATCAAGAACAACAGTTTTAACTGCTGAAATATCGGCTGTTCTACGGTGAATCAGGTCTAGAATTCGACCTGGGGTAGCAACAATAATATGAGCTCCCATTCGTAATCCACGAATTTGTGCATCGATATTTGCTCCACCATAAACAGGCAATATCTTTATCCCTTTCATGTACTTTGAGTAAGCCATCAAATCTTTTGAAATCTGAACACATAACTCACGTGTAGGCGACAAAATAAGTGCTTGTGGAAATTTATCAGCAATATTTATTAGCTGAAGAATTGGTAAGCCAAAAGCAGCAGTTTTTCCTGTTCCTGTTTGTGCTAAAGCAACAATGTCGTTTGATTTTTCAAGTAAGGCCGGAATTACTTGTGTTTGGACCGGCATAGGTTCATTAAAACCTAGATCGTTAATACCTGCCAGGATATCTTGGTTGATACCCAGCGATTCAAAATTATTCATCTTTCTCCTTTTCTGTGCTGTCGGGCGCACTAGCTAAGCCAACAGCCAGAAAGCACCCCCAATAAACACCAATTATTATTATTAAGGGCACAAAGATAGAATAATTATTTGATATTGAACTATATGATTGAATTTATTTTATTATTTGACATATACAAAGCTTAAAACTTTTTATTTTTTAATCTTTTCAAAATAAAACCCTGTACTTATTTCATAAGTGGCATAACTTATCGATCGAACTTCTTCTTTAAATGAATTAAAATCATAATTATAGGCTATGCTACCATGACATTTCCAAATATCTATTCCTACTTTTAATTTTATATAATCTTTATTATAGTTACTACTAATCCAAAATTTTCCAGAAAAAACAGTTGTTAAATTTAACTCCAAAAAAGGATCATTAATAGAATATAGTTTAAGGAGTAAAGATGGACAAAGTGATACTTTTTTGAATTTAAAAAAATGATATCCTGCAATAAAATTAAGGTAAGGATTATAATTCATTACCTCATCTGAACTATATAAATTTATTTGTTTATATGAAATTGAAGTATAGAATTCATTTGTGTATAAAAATAATCCTAATGATCCTTTTAGCTGATTTAAATTCTCATCATAATAATAAAAAGGATCTATTTCATCTTCTGGAAATGTTAGTGATGAAAAATCAATTTTAGTTTTTGAATAATCAATTCCTCCTCCAAAATGCAAGTTGATTTTCTCAAAATCCAATATATATGAATAATTTAAACCAACTTCATTAGTATTAAGGTTACCATTTGTTTCTGCACAATACATAATACCTAGACCACTATTTAATTTATTTAAAGGTAAAGAACCATTAATTTTGAAAATTACAGGGGAACCTTCCATACCAATATTTTGAGTCTGATAATAAATATCCCCTCGGTATTGATTATAACTTCCGGCATAAGCAGGATTAATTTCCAATGGCTGCGATATAAAATGTGCAATATCTGACTGTTGCGAATATGCTTTTGAAATGATTGCTACAAATAGGAATATCGTTTTTATTAATTTCATATGAA
>MENE01000189.1:15904-16773 GCA_001769005.1 Bacteroidetes bacterium GWA2_31_9b
ATTTTTTTTTTACCAGCAAAAACTTTATATGGAGTCAACAATGCATTAAATTATAAATTGATTTAAAAAGTTTTATATATTATCTTTGTAAATATTCTAGAACATTACATATTAGCAATTTTTCAGGTCATTTTATATGAGTAAAGTAAAAAGTAAATTTATAAAAACAAGTAAACGAAGGAAACATGAAGAGATTGTAAATAGTACTTCTCATGGTATTGGTTTGCTAATTGCCTTTGCATGTACATCTTTACTAATTATAAAAGCTGCATACCATGGCACTGCTTGGCATATAGTTACATTCAGTATTTTTGGAGCTGGTTTAATAAACTTATATGCAGCATCAACACTGTTTCATAGTGTAACAAACATTAAAACAAAGTTTAACCTAAATCGATTCGACCATTCATCAATTTATGTTTTAATTGCAGCAACATATACACCATTCGCACTTGTAGGAATTAAAGGTGCATTTGGATGGGTAATTTTTGGACTCGTTTGGAGTATGGCTATTGCCGGTGTCATTTTTAAAGTCTGGTTTTATTCACCCAAATATCGCAGCATTTCAGCCTGGTTATATGTAATTATGGGATGGACTGGTATTATTGCAATTGTGCCAATCGTGAATCATTATCCTGCAACATCTCTTTGGTTTTTATTGGCTGGATGTTTATCTTATATGGTTGGTGTTATATTTTATCTGGTGGAAAAAATTCCATACGGACATGGAATTTTTCACTTATTCATCATTGGTGGAAGCCTCTGCCATTTTTTTTCTTTATTATTAATGATTTAATCTGCGAACAGGTTCAAAAAAATTATTCCAAATAAAATAAGTGACTCAAGCAAAACACTTGAGCCATTTGGCA
>MENE01000189.1:16793-20097 GCA_001769005.1 Bacteroidetes bacterium GWA2_31_9b
TATTTCTTTATAGAAATCAATTTATTCTCGGCCATATATTTTGCAAACTCTTCGTAACCGGATTCTTTAATCATTTGTATTCCTGCTTTCCTGTCCGATTTAAATACATATTCAAACATTTTGGCAACAAAATTATCGAACATTTTACAATCTTTAACATTAGAATGCTCATTGCACTGTGCACATGAGTTAATGCCTTTTTCCAAACAGCATTTTCGAATTTTACACCATGTTGCCTTTTCGTTTCCAACGCATCCAGGGCATTTACCTTTCAGATATTTGCCACACGATCCGCAATATAAGCCACAAAAGCTTACTAGTTCTGTTTTTACTGGTATTTCTGTCATATTTTAGTATTTAGTATCAAGTAATTAGTATCAAGATAATGAAATCTCAAATCTCATATCAATATTCTATCTAATCCCAATTTGTATTTCTGTAATATTATTTTCAACACGTTCAAAATCGACCTGATGATATACTTCACGGCATTCACCAGTCATATGAAGTCCATTTTTAATTACATCACCAATTATTTGGTTATACGTAACATTAAACTTACTCCAATCGCCTTGATGAATAATGGTTGCACATTTAAATTCATCTAAAGCAGTAATATTTATATCCATTTTATCATATGCAACAGGGAATCCAATCAATAAATCAAAAACTGTATCGGGATTTCCATCGGCACCATTATAAATCCAAACTTGAGGTCCTTCTACACTTAACTTTTTCAGATTCATTTCATTCATAATTTCATCAGGAATTACCTGTACATGATTCCAAATTGTTTTTAAACTAGTTTTGATTTCTTTACCAAAAACTTTAGTTTGTTTTACTTGTTTAATTTCCATAACTGTTTTGTTTTTAAGTTTTGTAAAACAAAGATCTTAACAGAGAGTGACAACAGTATGTCAACTAGGGTAATATTTTTTTTGAAGTTTTTTTATCATTTCGAAAATAGTTGATTTAAGTGATTCTGGTTCAATAATTTCGACCTTATCTAAAAGAGTAATTATCCATCTGGCAATATAATCTTCGGAATTACTTAAAAAACTCATTTCAACTTTTTTATCAAAATCTTTTTCTTCAATAAATCCAAAATAATATTTTGCCTGATTAATTGCAGGTAATATTTCTTTATCAATTAAAAGCCTAACCAGAAACACTTCATTATCATATGTCAGAGTATTAAAATAATTACGTATTGAAGGTTTATTTTCTATTGTAAATTTCTTATCGCTAAGTTTAATATTTTTAATTCTATCAATTCTGAAATCACGATAGTCATTTCTCAGCTTACAATATGCAATTAAATGCCAGTTGAAACTATAATGACAAATACCAACCGGTTCAACCAATCTGCACGTATCTTCATTTTTTGCTTGTGAATTATATACAATTTCCAATGCCAATTTTTTATCAATACCTTTTAAAATAGTATCCATGATTTTATTTGGGATATTGCTTTTCTGCATTGGTGATGAGCTAAAAACTTCAATGTGGTTGTCGATATTTTCAATAAACTCTTTTTCGGAAATATTTAAAATCGATCTGATTTTATATATAGCAGAATTTAGGTTCTCCTGCAATGATTTATCTGTAAGCTTTTCAGAAAGCTTGTTTGCAATTAACAAGGCACTTGCTTCCTCTTTTGAAAAACCTACAGGTGGTAAATGATAGCTTTCGACTATAAAATACCCAACACCTGCTTCCGATCCAATTGGAATACCAGCTGCTTCAAGTGAACGAATATCGCGATATACTGTTCGCTTGCTAATATTAAACCGTTCAGCCAGTTCATGCGCTGTAATAATTTTCTTTGACTGTAAATGAATTAATATAGCAGTTAAGCGGTCTATTCTATTCATAATTTTATCTGGCTGAAAAAACTCCTTATTGACATATAATATTTCACTTATTCATAATTGGTGGTAGTGTCTGTCACTTCTTTTCTTTTCTATTTATGATATAATTGAATCAATCATCAAATCCGGGACGCTTAAACTCCATGGCATGGGGAAAAGCAGCTAACACATCTTTTTTAATTTTAGAAAGATCGGCTAAAAATTCTAAAAGTTTGTCTTCGAACTGTGGCATTTTTTCCAATAAATATCCTTGTGCAGCAATAGAACGGTCGATAGCTATGAGAGCTATTTTAGCCGAACCCAGATTGTCGTTTATGTAATTTTCGTTATCATCATTATCTTCATCGATACCAAAATCCATAAAGGCACGATGTATTTTAACAGAAATAAAAAAACTATACCAAAGAATAACTTCAACTGCATCATTTAGCTTAAGAACATCCTTATCATTAACCATTAATAAAATTTTAGCACGTTCATTTATCTCGTTTCGATTTTCTTTTATCCATTTTAAAACCTGCATTCCATAATCTTCTGACAATTGAGTAGCGTCATTCTCGACATGTTCATGTTTATAATCCGTTGTATCCAAATTCGATAAATCCATACCAAACTCTTCAGCTTTTTCCAAAATCATTTCTGTAGTTACTTCGAAAATAACTTTAAGATCATCCCAGAATTTTTCATTCCCGATATCCCTATTTTCATCATTTTCAAATCCTTCAGTTAATGCATAACTTCCACAACGCTTTGTAAAGGAACATCGTTCGCACCAACGGTCGCAATAATTATGTATCCCCGGGATCAGGTCTTTTCGTTTGCCTAAGTCTTTTAATCTTTGCCTGTAATCTTCTTTTTTCATATCTACCCCAATTATTTGCTAGTATATAAAATAATTCATTATTGTATTTGTTATTCGAATTTGCCAACTAATAATTCACAAATTTACAATTGAAAACAAATCTATTAATTACCAAATAAAAGCTTTTCGTAATATTTTGTTGTTCCTGTTTCCAATATTTCAAGAATAATTTTCTCAGTAACGGGTCCCACTCCCTTCAAACTCTGCAACTTGTTTCGGTATTCAGTAATAGGTTCATTTAGCTGAGATATTGAAAATGCAGCATAACCGTATGGTGATTTTTCATTTCTTAATTTTAAAATATAATCCATCTGTTCAAGAATAACTATTATCAGGTCATTCTGATCGATAAGATTACTAAAAACCCTGGCAGGAATTCTTACAGTTATGTTGTATTTATTAGCTAGTTTAAAAAACAATTTGTTAATCGACTCATAATACGAATAGTTTGCTCCGCCCCATTTATCACCTTTATAAATAGCTTCGTATGATTTTTGCAATTGCGGATTGTATTCCTGAAGTACTTTATAAAAATGCTCTTGCTGTCGCCCCGCTTTTAAAGTCATTCCAT
>MENE01000189.1:20118-26367 GCA_001769005.1 Bacteroidetes bacterium GWA2_31_9b
CAGCTTCTTTAAATTTTTGTATTGAATTTTCCATTTGAATTGGAGTATCGGTAATAAAAGGAATAACAGGCATCATAAAAACACCAACAGAGAAACCTTTACTTTTCAAATGCGAAATTGTTTCTAATCGCTCGGATGCTGAAGGAACTCCGGGTTCAAAAATCTTACAAATAGAATCATCGACACCAGAGAAGCTAAAGCTAATTATGGCTTTAGATTTTTGATTTATAGTTTGGAGAATATCAATATCACGTTTTACTAAAGTAGATTTAGTAAGTACATGAACAGGAAAATCGGTTTCAGAAATAATTTTTAAGACTTTTCGTGATAGTTCATAATCTTTATCTAATGCATTATAGCTATCGCCCACTCCACCACCAATCATAAAAAATCCTTTTTTTAAAGGTGTTTTCTTTTTCGCCGGATTCAATTCTTTGAGTAACAATTCAGGAGCATTGATTTTTACATCGATATCTTTGCCAAACTCACCTTCAACAAAATATCCTTCGGCACGACCATCGCAGTATGCACAGTTGTGTATACAACCCCGATATAAGTTCATACCATAGCGAGCAACAAACCATGAATCAACCTTTTTATGTTTTCGTAATATAGATTTAGCCTGAATTTCCCTAATCACACGTAGAAAATTTAAGTTGAAAAGATATTTATTGGAAAAAATTATTGGAATAAAGATAAAATAAAAAGGGATTACTACTTGAGCAATCCCTTGAAATATATTGAACTATTTTTAAAAATTCTTTATTTTATAATAAACTTTTTATTAACTACTTTCTCATTATCCTGAATAACTACAATATATGTTCCTGGTGTTATTCCTGACAATTCGATTTGTGCTTTATGACTTTGATTATCTTTTTCAAAAATCAATTCTCCAACAGAGTTGAAAATTTTAATTTTGAAGTTTTCGGAACTATTCTCAATAGTAAACTGCCCTGATGATGGATTTGGAAATACTGATATTGACTCAGAAACAATTTCAATTCCGGTTTCAACAATATCACTTACTGCAATAACAAATGCTTCGTTATAACTTAAACCTTGTGCATCATCAACCTGTACATAAATATAATATACCTGTTTTGTTTCATAATCAAATACATCTGCTACTTTTAGTGTATCTCCATCGATTGTAAACGAAGAATTATCGGCATCGTTTGTTTCATTTCCTGTAACAAGTGAAAAAGTATGTGTATCGTTCAAATCGGCATCGGTAGCCGAAAAAACACCAACAGAAGTTCCTAATGGCTCATTCTCATTAATATTAAAACTCGAAATTTCAATATTTGTTGGAGTGTGATTAATGCCAATAATTAATGTATCGCTAAAAAGGATTAGATCCGGATAATCTGAATTCCTAACGCTTATTATATATTTACCTTGATCTGTTGTTGCAAATGAAGCAATTGTGTACTCAGGACTCGACGACCATACATAAACCTGATCATTTTCTTTATACACAGAAAATTCATTATTTGCACTCATCAGGCTTTCAGAAGATAAACCTCTGCAATGAATTATTGCTTGTGATCCTTCGTTAAAATAAATGGTTTCATTTATAAGCTCCAATGTATCTTGAGGAGCATAAATAAAGTTATCCATTAAGCTATAATCCAACCCTGTATTATCTAAATCGTCAAAAGTAAATTTATTGTTATTCACATCAAAATCAAAAAGATTTGTAATACCTGACAAATCAGGCAAATCAGAAAGCATA
Organism: Bacteroidetes bacterium GWA2_31_9b; assembly: GCA_001769005.1. Taxonomy (GTDB): domain Bacteria; phylum Bacteroidota; class Bacteroidia; order Bacteroidales; family UBA12077; genus UBA12077. The sequence continues at coordinate 21,857 of MENE01000189.1, forward strand.
TTATTACTTAAATAGATATACTCCAAATTAATTAAATTACTTAGTTCAGATGGCACAACGCCAACCAATTGATTATCTGACAAATCAATAAATTGAAGCTTTGATAAATCTCCAATTTCTTCAGGTATTGAATCAGATAGTTGATTATCAGATAAATCTAAATATGTTAGTTCTGAAAAATAACCCAAATTAAAAGGTAATGTTCCAAACAAATTATTTGAAGGTAAGTTAATTTGAATCACATGTCCTTCGCTGGTTAATATTCCATACCATTGATCAATATTTCCTGCAGACAACCAATTTGTATTTATTGCCCAATTATCGCCATTTGTAGAATTATATAGTGCAATAATTGCATTGTATTCTTCGGTAAAGATACCATGTGTATTCCCTACATCTTTAAATATTGGTTTTGTTGTTAAAACAAGATTTGGGTAGTTCGAATTAGATATTTCACAATAAAAAACACCAATATCAGTAGAACTAATAGTTAACTCGTTTGTTGTTTCACCTTCAATTGATGTTCCGTTGTTAATCCATTGGTAAGTATTTCCTGAACCATCGGTATTAAAACTCAAGGTAATATCATCACCAGATTGGCTTTGTGAAGGTTCGTCTAATTCTTTTTGTGGGGAATAAATTATTGAAGGAATACTTGTAAAATCTAAGAAAGTACTATCTAAATCTCCAAAAGTAAAATTATTATTATTGATTTCGAATGTATTAAGGCCAACAAGTGTTGATAGATTTGTTAAATCTGATAAATTATTAAAACTCAAATATAAATATTGCAAACTAGTTAAATTTCCAAACTCCTCAGGAACTTTACCAGAAAGTTGATTATTATATAAAGCTAAATATTGAAGATTTACCAAATTGCCTAATTCAGTAGGAATTGTACCTATTAAATCGTTATTAGATAAGTCTAAACTTGTTAAATTTACTAATGATCCTAATTCAGAAGGAATTGTATCTGCAAGCTGATTATTCCCAAGATTTAACAAATCAAGATTTATTAAATTTCCAAATTCAATAGGAATAGAGCCAGTTAATTGATTATTACTCAATTCCAAAACAACTATGCTATTGATGTCAAGCTCTGCCGGAATAGTTCCACTGAATTGATTATTATTTAAATAGATTTCTTGCAAATTAGTTAAATTACCTAACTCAGCAGGAATAGATCCAGTTAATTGATTGTTATTTAAATCAAGCAATTGGAGGTTTGATAAATTTCCAATTTCAGAAGGAATGTTACCAGTTAAATTGTTATAACCTAAGAACAAGCTTTGGAGAGTTGCCAAATTACATAACTCAACCGGTATTGAGCCACTTAACTGATTATAAAAAATATAAATATCAATAATGCTTGTCAGGTTTCCAAATTCTATGGGTATTGAACCTGTTAAGAGGTTATCATCTAAGTACAGTTCTTTAAGCGTTGATAAATTCCCGAGTTCTGCAGGTAACGAACCGCTTAATTTATTCATATCAAGATCAATAATTTCAATATTTGATAAATTACCTAGTTCGGAGGAAATTACACCTTCTAAGTTGTTGCCATAGAGAACAATAGAAATAACGTTGCCTTCACCAACCTGAATACCAAACCATGAATGAACATGACCTGTAAGCCAGTTGGTATTATTATTCCAATTGGCACCATTTGTAGAATTAAACAAAGCAACTAAAGCTAATGAATCGGTTTCGCTAACAAAAGAACTATCACCTAACATTTCTGTACTATTCTTTTTTTCTTCTATAACACTACGTTTAAAATTATTCAAATGAATAAAGGAATCTGTGTTTTTCTGTCCGGAAATATTAGTAACAATTAAGAACAGAGTTAAGATTAAAAATATTATTCTCATCATATTGTAAACAAATAATTACAACATAAATCTACGATTTTTTATACATTTTCTTTAAAGATTCAAATTTTTTGATAAATGTTGCAATTTGTATTTAATTAATAAAATCTCAGAACTCAATATTAACATACTATTGGAGTAATAAATTATACAATATAATAAATTAATAAAATATGATTTGAAATGAATTTTAACGTGAGTTCGATTTAAGCGAATTGTTTTAAAGCATGATTATCAATGATTTCAATATTTAATGCAGGTTTTTTAGGAAAGAATGAATATGCTATTAGTCCAGAATGCAAATTTGTAAAAAAGCAGAAATAAAAGATAAGTTGTTTTATATTGGAAAAATGGAGATGATTTAGAAAATGGCAGCTACAAAGTTCTCTTGTTTGAAAAGATTTTTTATGAATAAATTTGTATTTAAGTGGAATGCCTGCTGAAGAATTAATGAAAATCCTTTTAAATTTCTAGTTTTTCCTTTCTTCGTTTAAATTCATGGTTAAACATGAAATTGTAAGTTAAATTAGCTGAATATTGGGTTTTATTGCCCTGTACCCCATTGCTATTTACCATGGCAAGACTAAGATTGAAACTATGTTTTTTTTGAAGAGTATACCCACCCGTTAATCTTATATTCACAATATTTGCTATTGTTTCACTTTGATTTGATGAGCTACTGTAGGAGCCATTTAACGAAAGTTTTAATTGTTCAAAAAATGCTTTTTGAATTGAAAGGTTAAAACTTGTTATACTCATTGTCATTTCTGGCAACTCATTTCTATTATAATTTACTGTTGTAGAAATATTTAATCGTTGTGGAATTAATGAAAACAAATATGAAATGGTGGAGTTATAAATCTTATTACCTGAATAAGATTGATCATCAGCTTGCACTTGGGAAGCTTCTTGATAGGCAAAACCAATATTTACATTTTGGCGTTTTTGTTTAGTAGCCTGTATAATATAATTTAAATTAGAAGAAACGGTAAGATTAAGCTGAGTAAAACTTAAAGTATCCAAATTCTGAAATTCGTTTGTTTGTGTAATTTGATTGTAAACATCTCGAATATTTACATAAGTTTCTAAGTTTGAAAAAGATACTCCTAAGTTTAATCTATCACTAAGCTTGGTATTTGCATTTGCCGAATAAATTAAACGTGAACTTTCATTGGTCTTTTGGCCATTCAGGTTATCTCTTTGATATCCTACATCCATAGCAATATTAAACCATTGTTTAATTGATGTTGAGATGTTGGCTGTTATATTTTCAAAATCATTATTAAAATAATATGCTCCTAAAGTTTTATAATTTGGTGATACCCTTTCATAACTGGCTCCAATAGCTCCAATCTTGGTTGTATATGATGCATTTGATTTAAAAGCATAGTAGTAAGCCAAATCTCCCTGTTTATCAATTAATAAATCAGATGAGTTATTAATACTATCATTGTTGCTAATATCATTATTCATTATACTAAAAGCATATTCTGCTGTAAGTACAAAATTATCGATCATTTTTAATTTCACCATTGCTCCAGCCGTGATATTATCCTGGGGTTTAACAATGGTACTATCTGTTGGATTATAAGTTATTGAATTAATGTCATCTTTAGCCTTAAAAACATTAACACTTGCATCTATTTTTTTATTCATGTAATCGAGCTTTAAACCACCGCCCATTCTTTGAAAAGAAGGTTCAGTTCCCAAAGTATCTGGACCTACCCTTTTCTTTAATCTACCATACATCGCAGATATTTTAAATGACTTACCGGGTGTTAATTCGAGACCTCCACCGAAAAATTCGTGCCCTGCAAGTGTGTAAGGCGAAAAACTCATCGAAGCGTAACCTATATATGCTGTAACCCATTTATACGAAGGAGACAGGGATAAGCGATTAAAGGGTTGAGGTGTATTTGACGAGATCTGATTATTCGTATATGCAAAAGAAAATGGCAAATTTATAACTCCAAATAGATTTGCATTTATATTTCCCGACAAATAATATGAATAAGGTTCAAGGGTTTGGTTCGTATCAGGTGAAAAGTTTCCAATCTGACTAAATGAAAGCCCACCCGATGTTGTTAATGGCGCAGCCTTTAACACTTGTTCAATGTCTTGGGCTGTTGTGTTAATTGCAAAGGCAAAAAGCAAAAAACTTAGAGTGTATATATGAAGTTTTAACATTTGAAATTTACATTTTTACGGTAACGGTATTGCTCATTACTGATGAACTACCGTCAGTATAAATTGCTTTAATAGTGTATTTATAAGTCTTTTCAGGATTTAGTTTTTGATCAGTAAAACTATCTTCAATTGTATTACTATACAAACGCATGGCTTCTTCACCTATACTTCTGTATATTACAATTCGTTCAACCTGTTTATCTGTTTTGATTGACCAGCTTAGAATTACTTTATCGGTGTAAACTCGTTTTTTAAGTTTAAGACCTTCAGTAATATCCGATTTAACTTTGAAATAGCCCATATTTGAAGGAAGCGATTGCAGCTTACTATCGTCTTCGGCAGTTAAATAATAAGAATATTCCTTACCAGATTCTACAGTCTTATCTAAATAAACCGAACTTATATCTTCATTTTTATTCAATGAGGCCACAACAACAGTTACAGAATCTGTTT
>MENE01000189.1:26388-34946 GCA_001769005.1 Bacteroidetes bacterium GWA2_31_9b
AGGGCGTTTAAGTGAAAGTATTTCTGAAAAACCTGATTGGTTTTGTCTTTCATCAATTGCCTTTACTCTATAATATATTTTTTTAGTAAGTGTTTTTAGGTTTATACTATCAACAAAAGTTGTATCAAGAATTTCTGCCGATGAGATTAATATAAATTCGAATTTCGGATTATTTTCTCTGTAAACCCTATACCCATAAATATCTTCTTCGGTGTTTGGTTTCCATGAAAGGGTTACTTTTCCGGTGGTATCAATTTTTCCGGTAAGAAATTGCGGTGGAGCTGGGGGAAAGCTATCAATACGTTCACAATAAGTTCTTAAAGGCGATAATTTTTCTGTTTTATCGTTATATACCGAAATCAGGTAATAGTTTGAGAAACTTGGAGTACTATCTGTAAATTCGCGAGCTTTAGGATCTTTACCATTGTAAATCAATTTTTTCTTACCACTTGGTTTTTTTGAACGATAAATATTAAAACCAGTAATGTAATCATTCATTTTTTCAGGATATTCCCAGTAAAGCTTTATTACACTATTATTTATCACTTCGTTATTAATAATTGCAGGAGCATTTGTTATAGGTAATGTCCCCTTCCCAAAAACAGAATCTGATGCCGGTCCGGTTTCTCCAAATGCACTTATTCCTTTTATCCTGTAATACACCATAGAATTATTATCGAGGAGGGAATCCGTTTTGTACATATATTGGGGATTTATTTCTTTATCAGCTACCTGAACAGTTGCATTTTCGCTTATCAGTTGGTAGTTTTTTCCACCATCTAGCGATTTTTCAACAATATAGCTATTATAAATATGATTAAGATAAAGAATATTCCACGACAAATTAACTTCTTTATCGCCCCAATCTGCTGCTAATTCAATAGGTTTTGGTAAGGTTTGATATTCCGATAATCCTGTAAAGAAGAAAGCGGTATCAACGGCTAATGAATCAGGACAGTTTATGTAAACTTTATACAGGTATTTTTCGTCGGTTTTGACTGTTTTGTCTGAAAAATATAAACCTGAAAGCTCAGCTGTTCTTAAGGATTGGTCAGCTGCATAAAGGGCAAAACTAAAACGGTGTTTTTCTTCTTTATATTTTTTATAGGCAATATGCGGGTTTCCACTAACAGAGACTCCTTCGTAAAAGGAACCGAATATACATTCTGCAGCAATAGAAACGTATTTATCGTCAGCATATATTTCCCAGGTTTCAATTGCTTCTGGTTTAAAAGGTTTATTATTAAGAATTAATTCCGGTATTACTTTTGGGATTTTTTTACCTTGCAAAACCGTATAGCGTTTAATAATATAGCCATACTCATTACCTAACCTCCATGTATTTGAATTGCTTGGTGCCCAACGTAATAAAATAGAATCCTTTCGCGGACTGGCAATTAATTTTACACTACTTTTTTGGGCATTCGTTGAATTTATAAATAGTACAATAATAAGTATTGTGAATAGGTTTCTTTTATACATTAAATTATGAATTATTTCTTTAATAAATTTTAGGTGATTAAATTTCATTATTAAGGTTTTCTTTTGTTTGTTTTTTACCTGCTTGTCGCCCGAACAAAAAGTCTGCGCAAGTAGGGTAGTTAAAATTTTACAAACCTTTAAGAGGATAATCAGGATGAAGCATTTTAAAATCTTTTAATTTTGAGATTAATTCTGAGTCTTGATATTTAATGGCATAATCAGCAATTATATTTATATTCAAATAACCTTGCTCTGGAAATGCTTCCTTTTTTTCTTTCAAGAATGCTTGTCCAGGAGAAATTCCAAATTCATCACCTAATTTCTTGTAATAGTAGAAATTACTTAATCTGGAATCATATTTTTTATTTTCTTCTTTATCGGCAACATAACCCCATTTTTCATATTTTATTTTTACATTGTTTGGTATGCCCATAGTGTCAAGGCAAGTAGTATCAACTACTTTATTCATGTAAAAATCTAAATAACTCTCTGGGTAAAAAGGATGCTTAATAGTTTCAATTAAAGCCTGATGAATTTTTTCTGTAATATATTTGTTAGAACCATATAGAAACTGATAATGATAACCATCAAGAATGATTCTTAAAGTTATTTCTTCTATTAATTTAAGAGCCTTTAAACTATCTTCCTTATTTAATTTATTGGTTTCATACTGGTTTATTAAAATGTCTTTAATTCTATATAAAGGATAAACCGAATAATACTTGTTAAAAATATTATCGTTATTTCCAAGAGCTTTTAGATATTCTAAAAAATTTTCATAAAAAGCTATAGGCATTGAAATAGAGAGAGAAATACTATAGCGATTCTGTTCACAGATATACTGCTCAGGATAACCACGATACCAATAACAATATTGTTCTATTTTCATTAAAGTATCAGGATTCTCAATTGAACCAAAATAGAAACTTATTAAAGTGTTTTTTGATGTTAATGCGCTATCTAAAAGTTGCTCATAGATTTTGTACATTTCGTTTTCATTTGTTGCATTTAATCTATGTTGAACTGGCAATGTTTGTGAATGCAATAAAAAAGTAAAAATTGCCAAACATATTGTAATTATTATTTTCTTCATTTTCATTATTTTGAATTTATTCGAATACTTATTTTTTGTCTTAATAAAGGTATCTGCCATGAATAAAAGTCTAGCAATGGATTTGCATTGCTTTGTCCTTCTTTAGAATACCCCATAACATTAGAGGTAAGGTATTGCATTTTCTTTAACGATGACTGATTTCTTTGTGACGCAGGTAGAAGGCCGATATTAACAGCATATTCATCCAATCCGTTGCAATGTCCCAGTTCATGTGCTGGTACTCTTTTATCATAAGTTTTTTGAATAACAAACCAGTTATCTTCTAATGATGGACCAGCATATCCTCCGAAATCATCCAATTCGGGTGAAATAATCATATAATACTGATTAGGATTATAATCCACATGTGCTCTTAATGCATTGAGAATGGGACTTAGATCAGAGTTTACAGTTAGACTATATGGAGGATTAACATTAAGTACAATATGATTACCTTGTTGCCAAGAAACATTTATTGTGTTATAAATAGCATTGATATCATTGATAACAGTTGAATAGCTTGTTTCAGATTCTTCTGTGTTTATTGTTACGAAATTTAATATTGGTACAAGTTGCGTCTCTATAATTTGTTTAAATTCAATTTTACCCTTAATATTATCGTCTACATCTTTTATATCTAGAATATTACCACTTGGTGGCGTCAAAATAGAGAACTCTTTTCCCAACTCAATAATTTTGTTTCCTAATTTGTATTGTAAAGGGCTTGGGTTTTGACTTCTTGGAACATCTGAAAGTAGCAATTTCACATTACAAGTGTTCTTAAATTGAACGATAGGAATTTTAAAAGGTACTCCTAAAAGGTCAAAATCCCCGCTTTTCATGCTATTGTTTTCATCTCTTAACGATGGATATGGCGAAACGCCAGCAAAATAAGTTGAATAAAAATCTTCAATGTAATACCCAGTCTCTTCATTAAGCTTATGTCTTATTATTGTCACAAAAGGAGAAAAAGTGGCTTTTTTAATGATTCCTTTTACAGATTCTTCCCCAATTATAAATTCGTAATTAGATTCATCCTCACTTAATGAATATTCTATCCAATCAAGTGTAAGATTTGGGTCAACTTGCTCATCTTGAAATTTCACAGAACTAATTAAATAAGAACATAATTCATTTCGTTTAAATAAAGTAGTTAAATCTTCTACCCCACCCTTTTCTTTATAAGTAAAGAAGACTGGTCGTAATGAAACTTTACTCCCTGATAATTCAATTTCATTTGTAATGTTATATGTTACTTTATCTTCTCTTATAATACAATTGGTTAAAGCATCTTGTTTATATGCAATATTTGGTATTATCCTAACAATTTCAATATTAAAAACAGGATAAATTTGTTCTCCAGTTTCTGAAGTGTAATACATATATAGACTTTCTTCGCCTGCATTAATGTTTTTAAACGAAACATTAATATCCTTAGCTTTTTTTATATCCCAAACTAATCTAGGCATCTCTCCTTTAATCTCTCCGTTTTTTATATACATTGAAGATAGCTTAAAATCATTTTTATCTGAACCTAATACAAATATTTGTAATGTCTTAAAGTCATAGTTGTTCAGCTCTTCAATTGAAAGGGATTTCGTTTTGTCAAATTCATCTTCAATTTTTTCAATATCAATTTTTAGTGCTTTTTTACCGTCAATTGAAATATAATATTCTTTGACAGCAACAGCCTCCCCTTCACTTTCATCCTGCATCCATGCAAATAGCATTTTATCGGGCGATTGTACCAGTTGCCACTGGTGTTTCCATAAGTCTATACCACCTTTATAGTCCATGAGGTTTTCTGTAGAGTGCTCCGTGGCAATGAAATTATCAGGGCTAAAAGTATGCCATAGGTTAAATGCACCATGGCCTAATTCGTGTGCAATAATATTTAAATTCGGATTGTCATAAATGAAACCAACTTGTCGTTGTAGTGGCATATAACCCGCTATGCTACTTTCCTTAAATTGTACATTTTCAACAAAAAATAAGTAATATGCATTGTTTTCTAACTTCCCATTTGCATCTTCAAAAGTATTTACAATGGTTCGTTGGTCTATATTGTACACCGATATGGCTGAAGATCCTCCATGGGTCATGTTGCCATTCTCAAACACAATATCTTTTAAATCATTAAGTTTAGTAACTGTCCAACTTGTTACCGCTTGTTTATATACTTTATTTAATGCTTCCTGCAGGCTTGTTTCATCGGGAGTTGCAGCACCATTTACCGAAACTATATATAGCTTCTTGGCCTGTTCGTCGAAACTTAAAATATTTAATTTACCGGCAATTTTTTCTGTTGAATCGTTAATTACCTGGTAGGCATACATTGCTACGTCAGACCCGCTTGAAGAACCTCTTAAACTAATATCTTCTCCTGCTTTTATAGCGGGTATACCCAATTCGTCCTTAAAAATAATATTGCCTCCTGAATTTGAAACACTAACAATATCAGTACTAAAGCTTGCTATACTTTTATATGCAGGTTGATATCCATTGTTAAGACTGGGGTACGTACTTTGCAATGAACTTTTTTCATCGTTGTATTTATCGAAACCATACTTCTGGTTCTGGTTGCCCGTAAAATTAACTGTTACATCATCTGAAAGGTTGTTATTCTCTTTTTCTTCGTTATAATCTTCTATTTCGCTGTCTTGTCCTCCGCCTGTATTTACGTATTCATCAATTCCCATTAATTCGCCATCGCCAGTTACAACATATTCTTCTCCATTTTCTCCTACTATTAAGGTTTCTTCAAGATTATCAACATTGTCACTAAGAACTGTTTCGGTTATATTTCCATCTTCATCAACTGTAACCACAATAACTGAATCGCCTTCGTTTACATAAATGGTAGTTATGGTTTCGGTTATGGTTAGTGTATCATCGGGTGTAATATCGGTGGTTAGTGTAGTTATAATTCCTGCTAAACTATCCAGATAGTCAATGGTTGCATCCACATCAATCAAGAATTGAGGATCGTAAACACTTTCGAAGTCCATGTTAACAATAACATCATCGGTGTTTACCTGCAAATCCCAATAATTGCAAATGAATTTTAGTTTCCATATTTCAGCCCAAAAAAAGAATATTCCTTTATATGTTCCGTTGCCTTGAGGTTCAACGGTTTTAAGTATAAATCGAGAAGTTCCTGTTTTATTAACAATTGTATCTCCAACACGAAGATCGTTTCGTAAGTCAAAGTTTTGTAATTCAACCGGGGGAATATCGTCGTCGCAAACACAATTGGGGCAATCGGCCGTATCAACAGGTTCAGGTGTTGGAATTGTTAATTGCTTCCAGGCAGAGAAATCGCTTATTGATTCAGGGTCACCATCGCAAACTGCTTGAACGCGCATTTCATAAGTTGCACCATAATCCAGATCAAAAAACTCTGCTTTATTTTCGTAGGATTGACTATTCGATATCCAATTGGTTTTGGGATTGTGCATTTCGACATTAAATGAAGTGTGATTATTTTCAGAATCCCAGGAGAATAAACCATTTCTTCCTCTATGCGAGCTTGTAAAGTTTGTAATACTATCGCAAGCAGCTTTGTAAATAAAGGTTCTTATCTCGCTTTGTCCATTTTGTTCAAAAGGAACAAAACCACTAAGATCAGATGCAGTAACCCTCCAGGCATATTGCATTCCCGGAGTCATTATAAGTGCATTTGGATAAAGAGTATATAAGGTATTAAAGCTTGTGCTTTCGTGAAAAACAGGGGTTGTTGCAGCAATTGTATTTGGATTAATTCCAGGCACATGCATCTCCCACATTTCAAATTTATATTGAATGGTATTTGCAGAAACCGGACTTCCAACATTACTTGATAGCCAGGAGAATGTCAGGGGCATACCTTTGAATTTACCCAATTGTGCATTATTTTCGGGTAATTTTAAGATTGGAGGTTTTCCTAAAGCGATCCATGCTGTAGCTGATCCCGAATTAGAAATTATCCGATTCGTATTAAAATGTAAAACTTCAACAGTAAACTTGTAGAATCCTTCGGGTAATTGCCCTGTGCGATTATACGTTTCTTTGCTGTATCCTTTAAATATCAGGTTATTGATATTAAAATAGTTTTGGAGATCGGTTCCAAATAAAATGGTTGTTTCTCCTCCATTTATGTATATTGGTGTAGTAACAATGGTTGGTGGGTTTTCAACAGTAACCCCCATTGTTTCCATTTTTATTTTTAGTTTAACCGGAAGATTGGAAATATTCAGATCATTTGCATGAATTGTAATCATTAACTTTTGTGAGCCAAATTTAGAATAATCGCTCAAATTAAGCGAGTATGGCGGAGTTAAAGTTGGTGTCACATAAAGAGGATAATTGCTTTGAGCATTTACCAAAGAAATCAATACTTGGAAAATGATATATAATAATAAAGTTTTGCGCATGTCTGATTTATTATAATAACGAGATTTAGTCTCTATTTCACTATTCTTTTTATTCTACAATAATTTTTATTTGTTTCTTTTCATTTTTAGCTGTTGCCAAAATTACATAAACACCAGTGTTTAGTCCATTCAAATGGTAATCAATTTCGTAATTATCCATTCCGTATTCTTCTCGTTTATCAATTACTACTCCTTGGTTAACACTAAATATTTTAAGTTGAATGTCGGCGATTTCACGTAACACAACTTTGATAGTGAAGTTTCCATCTGTTGGATTTGGATAAATAGCTAATTCACTGATTAATGGATCTGTATATCCAATAAAATTGTTATCGTTTATGGTATCATTGAATTGAATTATTTCCACTTGTTTTATAACCATTGAAATACATCCCCCTGAATAAGCCAAAAGCCCTACATTAAAAATCCCAAGTTCATTACTTTCAAGTTGGAGCATATAGTTGGGTAGTGTATAATCAGCAATGTTATTAAATGCTTCAGGATTATAATCCCAATAAAGGCTATCCAGTTCTATATTAGAAATTTCGTATATAAAAAGGGTATCACCTAAATTTGCTAATGATGACATTAGAAAGTCTGCTTGTAACGCATCATTTCCTATTGTAATTGATATTTCATCATGGGCAAAACAACCGATACTATCAGTAACTTCAAGATAATAATTACTTTCAGTATTTACAGTTATGAATCGGTTATTTGAAAATACTCCTGATGAATTTGACCATTGGTGAGTAGTAAAATCTTGACCATCAATATTTATTGAATTTCCCGGGCAAATTCTTATATCATCACCTAAGTCAACTATAAGTTCATCCGGTTCGAAAATCTCAAACGTGTTTTGAATTGTACATAAATTATTATCAGTTATTGAAACCTCATAAGTTCCTTTGTATAAAGATTCGATTCTTTCGGATGTTTCTCCAGTTGACCAGTTAAACTGATAGTTACCAACTCCACCGAATGCTTGAATTTCAATAAATCCATCATTGTAACCATAACAATGTGCATTTTTAAAATCAGTAACAATAAGTTGTAAAGTATCAGGCTGAGTAATTTCAAAGTATTTTACTGTTGAACAATTGTTTGTATCAGAAATCATGACAGAATGAATTCCTGCACTATAACCATCAGAATATTCACCAATATCAGAATTTGACCATGCGAAAGAATATGGGGCAAATGGCTGAGCTGGTGTAACATCAACTATATATGCTGTTCCTGTAGAACCACTATGACAAAGTACTTGCGTTGTGTCAATGTTAAGTATTATAGGGTTTGTTGATGGTTTAATTAGTTGTTCGTGATGCTGTACGCAATCATGTGCATCGAGAACATTAAGTAAATATCGGGTATTTTGGTTTAATTGGGAAATTGTATTTGCGTTACCTAAAGTATTACCTGAAAAGTCCGTCCATTCATACCGATAAGGTAAAGTACCTCCTTGCATATCCACATTAATTGCACCATTGTTAGTATTACAAGTTGTATGTGTAACATCAATAAAGTCGAAAAGCAATGAATCGGGCTCAGGCATGTAAGTATTTACTGTA
>MENE01000189.1:35010-42700 GCA_001769005.1 Bacteroidetes bacterium GWA2_31_9b
GTGCTACTGTATCTTGTTTCCATAAGGTAGAAGGTTTTTGCAATAAAAATCTATATGGAGCTGTTCCTCCAGTAATATTAAAGAATATATTCCCATTGTTAGCACTTTTGCAATCCACACTATCAATAAATTCAACATTAGCTTTTAAATATTCCGGTTCGAATATGGATATTGCAATACTATCTACTGCACCCATTTTATCCATCAGGTAGAAATAATGTTCACGAACGTCCAGATTTAACCAGGCATCTTCATTTGAATAATATTTTACAACATCCTGTTTGAATTGATAATCGCCCCATCCTCCGGAAGCTTGCAAAATAACATATGCATCTTCATAATCTTTACAACTTTCATTACGATATTCGGAAATTGTAATTTCAAGTGGAGCCGCAGGTTGTTCAATTATAAGTGCTTGAGTAATTGAGTTGTCATACTTGTCGATTATCGTAATACGATAATTTCCGGCTATAGCATTATTTAAAATACTTGTGAATTCATAATTAGTACTATCCAGATGGTTAACCACACCATCAAGGTATTCCCATGCAAACCGATTGTTTCCGGCACCACCTGCAACTACAACACTAACTATTCCACTGGAATCATTTATTTCTTTTACCGGACTTATCTGAATTGCATCAAAGTAAAATTGATGGTATGGTTCAATTTCAAATTCAGCATAAGCTTTTTCTCCCACATCATTGGTTACCATTACAAAATAGCTACCTCCAGTAAGATTTCTTATGTAAAGATTGTTGTTTTCTTCGTAGAAATTAGCTGTTGAATCACTTACAGTATAAAAAGTTCTTGTTCCTTGGGGATAAATTACTTCTACATTAACTAGTAATTCAAGATTTGAAAACAGCTTAGAATATCCATTTTGTGCCAGATAGTATGTTTCATGCTGTAACTCTACAATTTCAAGAGCCATGTCCGAAATGTCAGGCAAATAAACAGTTCCCACTTGAGAACATCCACCTTGTTCACTTACAGTTAATTCATAATGACCGGAAGGGATATTTGTGAGAACAGAACTTGTTTCTGTTAAAAAATTACCAAATAATTCACTCCAGGTAAAGTTTAATGGCGATTTGCCACCATTTACAATAGCTTTAATTACTCCATCGTTTGCACCATTGGCAGACGGATAGGTTAGTTCAAAATCAGTAATATTGATAAGTTTTGAATCGGACAATTCAGTTTCTAGTTCAAATTTACATCCGTTGTTATCGGTTAAATGCAATATATAACCACCTGCCGGCCTATTAACAAAGGTGTAGTCCTGTGTAGCCGGAATGTTTGTTGTATCCGATGAATTTTCGAAGAATAGTTTGTATGGAGCAATTCCTCCCTTCAGGTTGAGAGAAAGGCTGCCATTATTCCCACAAGTTGGATCTGTAGATTCGATTAATGTTGCCTGCAAACTATCTTTGGGTTCATAAATTACGATTGTATCTGTAAATACAGCACCCAATTTATCTTGTACACTAACAATATAATTACCGGTATAAAGATTATTGAAAGAGTTGAAATTATAATAACCATTATCAGAAGCTCTCTTGTAGCTATAATTTCCCCATCCTCCATATCCTTCTATAGTAAAACTTCCGGTTTGTGCTTTACACATTGCATCCTTTTTTTGAATAACATTAAATCCAAGAGCTGTTTGTGGTTCTGTTACCAATAGTTCTGATGAATTATAAGTACATCCCTTTTCATCGGAAATTAGTAAACTGTAATTACCGGCATAAAGACTGTCAAAATATACGAGGAATTGATTCCGTTCAAGTTGTTGATCTACTGTTACATTATTCGAATCTAATAAAGACAATGTTTTTAAACCTGCATTACCACCATAAACGGTACTGTAAATTCTTCCGTTTTTAGTCCCTTTGTAAATAGCAGGAACTATGGTATCTATAATTGCATATAGAATTGTATCGGGTTGGTTAATTGTAAATAAATAGGGAGAAGTTGAAACACAGGCACTGTCATCTATAGTTTGTAGTTCGTACCTGCCTTTAGGCAAACTATTAAAACTGTTTGCAGTGGAGTTAATGGTGTCGTTAAGAACAAAGTCTAAACCCCTTAATATAATTTTATTAACAGGATTTGTTCCTGTTACTTCGTTTATTTTGATTTCTCCATTGGTTTCTCCATAACATCTTACTTCAGTAATATCGGTATTCGTAATTTGAGGATTGAAATATTCATTTAATTCAACATTGTAAGTGAGCAAACAGTTGTTATTATCCTTAATATTTAACCTGTAAAAACCATATTGAAGGGAGTCTCCTAAATGAGTAATTGAGTCTTCTTCAGGAGTATTGTTTGAATAAAATGAACTACCATTCTTTGTCCAGTCAAATTGGAAAAGACCATTTCCACCTATTGCTTCAACAAAAATTTCTCCATTTTCGAGTTCACATTTAGGTTGAACGATTCTTACTGAATCTATTTTTAAGGAATCAGGTTGAGAAATAGTGAAGTTGGTTAAAGTTACTTCATTGCAGTTATTGTAGCTATCCCGAAGATAAACAACATGGTTGCCAGGCGTTAAGCCTGTAGTCTCAGTTTGAGGACCCTTCCAAGAAGTATTATCGACACGATACTGGTATGTTCCACTTCCTTCTGACATATTTGCTATAGACACCCTTCCGTTATTTGCTCCTGCACAAGTAACATCAATTGGTATAATATTCGCAGTTACCGGATTAGGTTCAGTAATAGGAACTGTAAATGAATTAATTAATGTATGATTAAGAGTTATATTATTTTCACTATGGGTATTTTCATCTTTAATTTTATACGTAAAATTGCCTGCTTGAACTGTGTATGCTATTGTGGAAGTATATGTTACGCCATCGGTACTAATAGTAAAATTGGTACCATCAAGGCCCCCTAATGGAGATAATGTTACTGTACCATTTCCTCCGTAACAAGATGGTTCAACAACTGTTTTTCCATTTATTATTGTTGCTGAAGGAAAATCAAAAGTAAGAACATCGATATTTTTTCCATCATACACTATATTAAGGGTGTATGTACCACTATTTTGTACAATTGTTGAGAATGAATTATTTTCACTACCTGTGGCAATTTCGGTACCAGATGAATTTAATAATCGGAAATGATATTTATTAATTAAATCACAACCTGTTAAGCTTACTGATATAGTTTCTTTCTCTTCTGATTCATCAATGTTTACTTGTGCAGTATAAGAAGGTGCTTCAATTTCAAATTCAACGGGAACATTACAGCCATTACCATATTGATCAATATGGGTTGCTGTAATATTGTAGTCACCAGGGGCCACCTGATAATTTACATTATTAGAATTTGCCTCAGTAAATGTATTACTCCATGTTACTGCATTTGTTCTATTTTCAAATGTTATAGCTACACTTCCGTTACCTCCAATGGTGGATGCATCAGTTGGAATATCAGAAATCTGGAAGATATGACTTTCAACTTCAATTCCGTATTTATTAAAAGAAGGACAAGTACTGTTTTCTACTTTAGCATTGTAAATACCAGCAGGTAAATTGGAAAATATACAGGAATTGGCACTTAAAGTTTGAACAAATTCTTCATCAGTATATTCATTTGTTAAGGTATAGGTTTTGGTACCAGACACACTTCCTACGTTTACAGTAATTCTACCATTTGCAGGGTTGCATGTTTGATGTAATATAGAAGTAGAAGTAATACCAACCGCGCCATTTATAGTTACTATTATAGTTTCACTTTCATGTCCTTCAGTATCAGTAAAGCGGATAGTATTAGGTCCATATATTAAACCAGTAGTAATTACTATCTGATCTCCAGGGCTGTTCAAATCCCCAGCTGCATGCTTGTACGGAGGCACTCCTCCCCCATTATATGTAATTGTTGCACCACCATTATTTGCACAAGCCCCTGAAGGTGGTATTATATTGCTTGGAGTAAATGAAGCAACAGGTGGAGCATCAACATCAATCGAAAAAGGATAATCACAACCATGAAAATCACGTAATATTAAATTCTGAACACTACCAACTGGTAGTTGATTTATCATAGATAAAGGAATGGGAACTTTAACTCCTAGCTTTTCTTCCAGCCATTGTTCTTTGTAAATGGCTTTATAATCATCATACCAGGTTTGTGCAATACCTATATTCGGGTAAATAGTAGGCAATATTTCATTTTCGTTCCATATTGGTATACTAATATCAACACCATTTCTTCTAAGTATGTATTTGGCATTTAACCCTGTTGTTATTAGGTTAATATAATCAACATCATTGTAAGTTGTTGAAAAGTTAGTTACATCGTCATTTGAAAGGTTTAATTCTTTTATTAGTGTATAATCATAATTACTATTTTCTCCATGAGCATGTATACCTGTATTTGTATGAATGTGACTATGATATTCTGTATGTGTATGTGTGTCATCATGAGTTTGAAACCAATCTGCACCTGATTCCACAGCATGAGATGTGTGGCTACATAAATTATGAGGCTCAGGATTAGCAAGCGAATGAACACCTTCATGACACTCCATGGTATAACCCTCAGGACAACTAGGATATTTTTGTGAATTATTTATTTTAAGTGTGTCATTCTTATTTTTGCCAGAGATACAGTTGCAATAATGAATATGTGAATGCGTATGCGTACAGGTATGCGAATGGGTGTGTATATGAAATTTACTCACAAAAAACTGTGATGCTCCATTGGGGTGTGTGATGCGATAAGATGGTGATGTTGCATTTTGATTATTAAACCATTCCTTGTATCTATAACTGAAATAGCTGCTATACGTATTTTCTTGGTTATAATATGACTCAGTCATCAATTCAAAATGATCATCAAATTCTTGATCTAAAGCAGCTTTCTCTAAATCACTTAAATCATCATAAGCAGTAGGGACTTCATTTATTTCTACTTCAAATCCATTTGGACCAATTATCGTATATGGTCTTCTTAAAGCCGATTTCGAATAATCGTCAACAATTTTGAGCAAAGCATATGGGTTACTCATACTCGGCAAATTATAAAGCGTACCATTAACAGGAAAGGATTTAGGCTTCTGGCTGATTAAGATTTCTCCTGGTTTTTCAGGAATGGTAAAAGTTCTCTCGCAAGCTATAAAACCCTGATTATTCTTTTCTTGCAATTGCAAGGTCCAAACCATATCTTCAGTATTTGGTTCGTCAAAAGGATCACCAGGTAAACCTCTAGGATCTAAAATTATTTCAAATTTTAATCCACCTCTTGGTACCATTTCACAATGAAAACCTGTAGATCCATCAAAAGCAACCCAATAATATTGTGCAGTATCTAGATTAATATAACCTAGATCGGCATCATTTACAAGTTCCACATATACTCTAACATCATTGTCACAGTATGTGCGTGAAATATCTTCGATTGTATATTGTAAACCATCCGGGTAAAATTTAATACTCGTAACAATATTACCAGTTGTTAATTCATCATTTTTTAAGGTTTTTATTACTCTAAACCTTAAGCTTTTTCCCATCCAATCAAAAAAGCGAGTATTGCTAGCATTTTTTTTACCTACAATATCTTCATAACTTAAATAAATTGTATTGTTGGGTTTTATGGTTATCTGCTTAAGATCTATCCAATTCTCAGGATCACTATCGAGGGCTACTTGTAGAAAGGGCTTATTAGTATGACCATTTTCATAATACCCACCTATTCTTATTCCAACCTTTTCAAAATCTAAATTAAGGCTACTGGAGCCTGTGTTTGCTATATATATAGGATCATCTATATATACAGTTGTAGTCATGGTATAACCTTCGCGATTACTGCTGATGATGTTGTTACATGGATCAGATGCTTCATGTGATTCTGCATATTTACCTACAACAAGCTCATCTGTTTCAAGATTATAATACAAATCGTGATCATTTTTAATATCGTTGGCGTTAGTATGAACTTCTATTCTGGTTAATGTGTCGTTTCCATACTTGAGAAATCTTAGTTCCTTACTTTGATAAATATTCTTAAAGACTCCATTAAACTCGTGAATTTGATTTAGATTTGCTGTGGTTATATGTTTTGTAAATAAATTATTTCCAAAATAAAGAGAGATATTCGCATAATCAAAATCTGGATCACTGCTACAATTACCCCAGCTACTAAAACTTTGTTTAACCGAAATACTATATAAATCCGGGGTTGGATCTTGTGCATTTAATTTACCAGGAAAAAAAGCTAGTATTCCTAATATGATAATAAAATATTTATAGCAATTCATTTTTCTCATAACTTAATCTTTAATACAACGAATAGATATAGATAAATTAGTTTGACAATATTTTATGCCACTTGTATTGTTATAAAATCCTCTATATTTATAAAAATATTCTCCTTCATTTGTAGATGAATATAAAATGGATAATTCACCAAATCCTATCTCTTCTCCATTAAAAATATAACCTGCAGGCAGCAAGTTAAACTGATAAAAATCAATTCCATTGCCATTTTCACCATTATAATCTAGCCATCCGGTAACTGATTTGAGCATATTCCCAACATTAAAATCTTCTCCTCTATAGGTATTAGAATAATCGCAATAGTCATCAATTTCATCTTCTGGCATTTCCAAAAACTTTTCCAGTTCTTTCCATTCTTCATCGGTAGGTACATGGTACCCGTAAGGGCAAGGGTTTTTACCTGCGCTATTATTAAAAGAAGAGGGATAATAATAATATCCATAAATATCACTTTGAGAACCTATCACATAATATTTATCACCATATTGGTTTTCCATAGGAGTCCCATCCTGCCATTTGGTAGTTCGTAGATTTTCTCTTAACCAGGTTTGTTCACCAATTTGTGTTATATTGTAAATATTAAAATCGGCATCGTGCACCTGGGTTGGGTCTAATGGCATTACCCTTAAGGTATTAGCTTTTGAAATATGCCCTAATATGTTGCAAGCTTTTACAAAAAATGTATATATGGTTCCGTTTTCCAAGCCTGTTAGTTCGAGTTTTTGTACTCCGGCATCTATAATTACCGGTTGTGTTAAATTATTAATTTCCGGCTCCACGCGTATTTCAACATAATCCAGATTTTGCGGATCTTCCCAGTACAGGTTAACAAACTCGTGCCCTGATGTATCGCGAAGGTTTATTACCGAATTAGGCATTGTGAAAAAATGAAATGTTTTGCTAATTGCTTCCCCTGTTTCTTGTTGGGGGGGATTCACTTGGAATTTATTTTCGGCCTTTACTTTCCAGTAATATTTTTTGCCAGGTTCAAAGGAATAATATAAGTATGTTTGTTCGTTATTACTTATTTTTGTTTTACTATTAACATAGGAATAAGATTTCCAGTTGAGCGAATCGTTGCTAATAAATAATGTGTAATCAATTTCATCATTTTCAGGATCTGTACTTTCATCCCATTCAAAAGTAACTTCATCGTAGTCTGTAACTGATCCGTTTATAGGAGCTTTTAGTTTGGGGTCACTTGGTTGTTTATTCAGGTCATCCTCCTTCCGGCACGAAAATAGTATCCCAAATGCTAATACTATGGTTACAGTTTTGAATGTTTTCATTCCTAATCTATAAAATTCGTTAAATTAACGATTCTCTTTACACTCGAAGTAATAATATCTTTACCTGGTAGGGTATAATATACTTGCATTTCATATTTTCCATTTCTT
>MENE01000189.1:42739-47434 GCA_001769005.1 Bacteroidetes bacterium GWA2_31_9b
TTATTACTACTGTTATTAATATTTACCAGGTTATTTGCAAGAGCATTTCGAATATTGATAAAATCCTGATCGATATAATAAGCAATTCTGTTATGAAATGCTCCATATTTTGACACATATGGTCTTGAATTACTTTCTACCATATCTTCCGTGAGTTGATTATCTTTAGTTCTTAGAGAATATTTAATTACATCAATATTATCAGGAGGTTGAAGGCCTGTCATCTTTGCTGCAGCCAGTGCTTCATCATTTTCATACATCAAATCGGCCACATAATTAGTATACCAATCAGTATTATTGTAAAGGGGTTTTATACGGATTAAGTTTTGTTCAGAGTATAATGAATTATTTTCAGCAAAATCAAACATTTCTGTAGTTGCTGATGCATCAAATATGTTTGAAATAAGATTGTATACATAAGGATACTCTTGCCAAACAACACCCTCGTAGTTTGGAATAGCATTCATTTTCTCTGTGAATGTATTGTAACTACTTGTTCTGAAATGTAAAGCATAAATTTCTTTTTGTTCAAGCATATCAAGTGTCCCTTCTGCTTGCTGTGTAGTTAACGTAATATCTTCATTATCTTCCATATTACTTTCAGATGTTGTTATATTACTTGAAATGCCAGAAGTAGTACTTTGAGGAATATTTAAGATAGCCATTTTATAAATTTCATCGTTGGAGAATTGAATATCATGAGTTGAAAAATTAACCTCCAATCGTATTTCATTCCCTGCACTATTTGTTTTATATGAAAAATTAGTTTGCGTATTTTTTCCATCAGCATCGGTAAACATCATAACCTGGTCATAACCTTCGGGTTTTTCTGTTGAAAACAGATATGAATAATTTTCGGTAACAAGAATATATCCACTTTCATATTCTTTTGGATAATAATTATATTGCATAGCAACCGGATAACTATATTTAACATGCTCAGGAAGAATTTCTTTTGGGCGATCGCCCGATTTGAATTCAGCTTCTTTTATTTCAAAAAATGGAGATCCGTCATTGCCTTTTACATCAATCCACTCACCATTAAGTTTGCGTTTAAATCCCACTTTGGCATAAACTATCATTTCTTTTTGGCTTTCGAATGGCTCCGCAGGGTCTAATAAATAGATTTTGCCATCACCGTCAAGCTCAGTATGTCCTTCAAGTTTTTGATTTGTTTCTTTGTAAAAAACTTTAAATTCTTCCAGACTTACTTTATAGAATACTTTATGACCTTCTTCATCGATTTCCATTTCTAAACCAACCGGAATGTTAAAAATAGCTTGTGGAGATGCAAAAACATTTACATCATTTTCTCCTACGTCTGGTGTAAGTTGAGCTATAACATCTACACCGAATGGATTCCCTCCTCTAATAATACATTCTTCACCAATTTCGAAATCGAAATCACACTGTCCAGAAACCAAGCCTCCTAAAACGCTAAATCGTCCACCAACAGCACCTGTAAAATAGAAAGGATTAGGCCCTGCTCCGGCAAGTAATGCACTGGCAGAAATATCAAGTATGCTAAACTTATAGTTTTTTGCAAATACTTTTGCTTCCATACCTATATCAGCTTCAACCCATGCCCATGCTTGAGCACGTGCGTACCATCCATTTATTCCCAAGGTTGAGTTGCCGCCAAGGCAATAAGCACTTGAGCCATAATTTTTTAGTAAAAATTCAGAACCAAGACCTGCGCCAATTTTAGCATAGAAAGGAGGAAGCTTTGCTTTAAAATTAACACCCAATGACAAACCAAATGCTAAACCACTTCCGGTAGCTTGGGCTCCTTCAGCACGTTTGGTTAATTGATCTTGTTTTGCTTGGCTAAAGTTTTGTAAAACTTTTTGGGGTGGTGATGGAAGCTCTGGAATATCATCTCCAATCATAAAATATCCATCAAGTCGAGCAAGCCCAAGAACTTCTACTCCAATACGATCAGACGGTGTTCCAATATATGTATACCATTTATCCGGAGAAAAATAAGCTGAAGCCCATCCCATTCTATCATTTTCCCCTACACCCTTTATAAAGCCTGCATTAAGATAGGCGCTTAAATCAGCAGAAAAAACACTGTTAGCAATATCGTATTTAATATTCATAGATGCAGTAAGAAACCCACCTGATTTATTTTCAGGAACTTTTAAGTCACTTTTAGCGGAAAGTTTCAATTTTCCACCTGCTTCCTCTAGTTTTTTTACTTTATCATTTATGTTATCAGCAAGTTTCCCCCATTTTTCTGGTGTGTCCATAAATGCTGCATCTCCACGAAGTTGAATAAAGTTTAGTCCACCATATTGGTTAAATTGCATTTCAAAAGAAACTTTTGCATTAAATGTAGATGAAGTTCCAACTAATCCGAATTTTATTGCAGCCATTAATCCCATACCAACCTCTCTGTCTGGAACATAATTAATTCCGGAAAGTGATTTGCCAAAATCGGAATTGATATTGGGATCGTAAGATTGCTGCATTTGGCGGTAGAATCCTCCTCCAAAACCATAAAATGAAAGTGCAGGTGGAACTGTAATTCCTGAAGATGGTGATAGTTCTAAAAAGACATCTGTGAGAAAATACCTGTAATCATCTTTTTTACCAAATACAGCAACAGCATCAAGATTAAATTTATCAATCAAACAAAAAGCAACTTCTCCTCTAAATCCAGTTCCGTATATTTCGTCTCCATTTTTAAACATTACACCACCTTTAATACTAAAGGCTTTTGATTTGAAATCTACCATAATTTTATCAACACCAACACGGTCGAACTTCCATGCAGCGTAATTCCCGTAAAGCTGCAATCCAGCTTCTCCTCCAAACATATCATTTAGTTTAACACCCGCATCAAATGCTAATCCGGAACCGGTATTATTATTAAATGATCTAATGTCTGATATTGATAATTCAAAACCTGCAATTTTAGGAGATTTTAGTTCACCTGAAATTCCAATTGCACCGATTTCAACATAAGGTTCGTCACGGCTAATTTTTAGATTCTCAAAGGTAACATCCGGCAGACTAAATTTTTTAGTGCTATCAGATTTGTTGATAGAAGCATTTATTGATATAAGGCCAGTAGCATTTAAAGTAGGGTAAATTTCAGAACCTTTAAACATTACTTCAACTGTTGAAGTTTCATTAAGCGTAAGAGTACTCATGAGTACAGGGAAATCATATTTCCCTGAAACATTCACAGCAAATGAATATTCTCCAATACTTGGATTAAAGGATGCCATATATGGAAGCAAAGAACTATTACCTAATGGGGGAATATTTAAGTCTCCTCCAAACCCAAATCCTGAAATATCGTTTTTTAGGATACCTAACATGAAATCATTTACAGTAATATCCCATTTTGATTTATCCAAAGCATCACTATTCATTATGTTTTCAGCCTTAACAAAGCCTGAGAATCCATTGTTGTCAAAAAGAACTTTTTCAAGCCCAATCTCAATTCTGTTTGTAGACGTTGAAGTTGTACTATCACCTGTATTTATAGAATCATTATTTGCACTTGATTTTTTAAAAATTGCAGGTAATGCAACAGATGCTTCCAAAATAGAAATACCTCTCCATAGTTTTTTTTCATCCTGATTATTTCCGGAAAAATAATTGTCAGGAAACTGCACCATGGCTGAAGTTTCAATATCACTTTGGTCAATAGTTGCCCCTCTTAATGTAAATATAACATCTTTTAGATTTTTAATAGAAAAGGACTGATCAAATGAAAAAGATGCAGTAAAATCATCAAAATCACGAAACGTAGCATCAAATGTTGATAATATTGGTTTGGATGAAGGAGATCCATCTTTATTTACAGCAAATATTTTATCTGATGTAAGTATCAAAACAATTTTTGCTATATAAGATTCAACTCCACCACAACTAAAGTTCACTCGTGTACCTTTATTGAAAATAACAGCGGCTTCTTTTCCCATATTTCTGCGGACAGGAGCTATTAATTCTAAATATCCTGTTGTACCTAATCCTTTTTGCCCTTCAATATCTGCACTGCCTTCAAACGCAATTTTTTGCCCATTATCCTTAAACTGAAATGCACAGGTTGCAAAAATAGTAGGTTTATCGTTTTGCTCGTTGTATGTAATTTTTTGTATAATTAATTCATATTCACCTTTTTTTATACCAACGGGAAGTGTTATTTCACCATTTCCTACCAGATCACTTATTGATTCGATATAGGCCCCAGCCTTTTTAACAGCTTCCATGGCTGCAAAGGCAGCATCAATTTTATCCTTATATTGTACTTGAGCAGATTCAACTTGATTTAATATCTGATTAATTTGTTCTTGTTGGGCCCAAATTGGTTTCGATAATACTGAAAGAAATAAAATTAGAGCAATTGTAAGTATCCTTTTTTTCATTGGCGGATTTGAAATGTTGGGTTATTGGTAAACCAGTTTCGTGTAACAGTTAAAGCTTCTTCATAGTCATTTGTAACTAAGCTCCCTGTTGCGTCAACTTGGTATGGAAAATCAACTATAACAGGAGCAAGTAATTCCATTACACGATAAGCACAAAGAATAAATTCTGGTTTATCAGGATTAGGAGAATAACAATTTTTCTTGTCACTAAATATGATATCTATGCAAAAATCAATAGCTTGTCGCTGCCTTGTATAAATAAGATCGGGTATTATATATGAAATAAACTCACTTTTAATGGGATAACTTTTTA
>MENE01000189.1:47454-48128 GCA_001769005.1 Bacteroidetes bacterium GWA2_31_9b
TTCCTTTCCTGCACCTGCAATTCCAGATAACAAAGCAAGTTTTTTAAAATGAAATATTTTTTTCTTAATTAATAAATTATATATTTCATCTTTTGCTTCTTTACCAAAACTAGTGCTAGGAAATTCCTGAAGGTAAGAAAGTAAGTTCCCAACCAGACCGCCATTTTTATCAGAGCAACCAAGTATTAGTTTTAAAACTACTCTTTGCTGAATTTGTAGTTCAGAAATTAATCCCTTTTTATAGGTTAAATAATAGGCTTTTTGCCTAACAGATACTATAGAATCACTATAGTATGGAGCTAGTTTATCTGCTAGCTTTTCGTAGGAATAATTTTCAATAATATACTTTTCAGTTTTATAATCTGATTTACCAGAACTCTTACAAGAATTCATGTAATCACTAATTTCATCGGCAAAAATAGAATGACAGGTTATTAAAAATAACAAGGTTAATTTCAATCTCATTGTAAATCATTAGGTTCTTTGAAGTTTCAAAAATAGATATATTTTACATAATTGCAAATTGTACTTAATAATATACTAACATATTACAAGTTAAGTAGCAAATCAATATACATGTAGTTCGGCAAAAGGATAAAAAAAAATAATTAAGTAAATTTATAAATCAGTAAAAAATAGTTTTAATAGTTATCCCCTTAACTCTATCTGTTAAA
>MENE01000189.1:48134-48610 GCA_001769005.1 Bacteroidetes bacterium GWA2_31_9b
ATTGGTCATATTTAAGGTTCAGTCAAGACTGTTATATGTTGCGCTTGCAGCATAACATTCATCTTCCCCTTAACGAATTCTTAAGGCTGGCTTACCTTTGCTGTCAAAATTGAATATAACCTTGCCATTGCAAGGTTTTTTAGAATTATACATAGTAATAGGGAAAAAATCCTTTGGATTTTTTCAGAAAATTGAGAGATGTTAATTTTTTCTTGTACAGACTTGCTAAATTTTATGCTTAATTTTTTAATCCCACAGAAATATAAAATGATCCAAAAAAAGAAGTTTCAGTTTTCAGAAATAAAAAAACCTTGCAGTTATGTGCAAGGCTTTTCTTTTGTCGGGGTGGCAGGATTCGAACCTGCGACCTCCTGCTCCCAAAGCAGGCGCGATGACCGGACTACGCTACACCCCGATTTTTCATCTAATCGCGGATGCCAAGAAAAAAATACTTTATGAATAATCAAAGGAATTTT
>MENE01000189.1:48621-54922 GCA_001769005.1 Bacteroidetes bacterium GWA2_31_9b
AAAATTAATTTGTACAGTCTATATCATTCCCAAGATTATCCCAACAATGCCAAATATCATCCTGATAAATATAGGAGGCTTTAATATGTCCATAATATTCTGTTGTATTCCATTCAATATACGTATCAGCAAATTCTGAAATAGAATTAACATACGCATGAGTATGGTAATAAGCATTATAATTACCTTCCTGAAGACCATAGGTTAAAAAACTGCCATTAAAATCGTCTGTAACTCCATCATTATTAAGTTCCCGAACATAAGTATAAGTAATTTGCGATAATTCACCACTAATACGAAGCCAATCAATTACGAGTACTTCTTCTTGGTACTGATAACTATGGTAAAGAGTCCATTGACCCGTATTTCTATCGGCAGATGATGTACCTTCAAACCATTTAAATTCTGCAAAAGCGCCTATACCTGTTTTTGATATATACATTTCCCATTTAATATCATCAGATTGAACTTCTCCAGTTAAACGAGCAGTATATTCACCAGCAAATCCATTTACAGCATAAGTCCATTGCCATTTTTTATTCCCTAAATAAACCGGGGTATGATTAAACGAAGAATAAAATGCAGCTACTGGAACAGAGAGAACAGAAACTAAAGTAGCATTCCAAAAATATACTGTTGTTGCTGCCAAAAAAAAGTTTGTTGTTGTTTTAATATCTGAAATAGACTTGGCATCGCCACTAAAACTGCTAAAATCAATTACCATTGATTCATAAGGAGGCAAAACAGGGGCTTTCTCTGTATCATCTTCATCGCAACCTGTAAATACAGGAAACAATATTGCAAAAGCAAAAAGAAAATAAATGATTTTTTTCATGGCTATATAGTATTTAAATTTATTTAATGTTGAATATCAACTACTATACCAAAAAATTTACAAAAAAGTTACATAAAATTGAATCAAATAAACAAAGGGAAACTATAGAATCTGATTAGAAAGTATTTTTCCATTTTGGTCAATGAGCAAATCGAAACGATTAAGATCTTTATCTCTGTATATTATTTCATAAAATGTTTCGGAATTTTCATCAATAATTATTGAATTCATTATTTCACCAAAACTTTTTACAATCTCACATATTACTTCGGGTAGCTGTTCAATGGGAATATTTGTTTTTACATGAATAAGATTACCACTTTGATCGTAACTCGCAATTTTCTCAAACTCATTTTCGTAAAAAATTGCTTCATAAGAATTGTTTTCGATGTACCATTCAATATTTAATGGATTTGAGAAAAAACTAAAAAAATGTTCAGTTACTTCTTCAGGAGGATTGATTGAATTTTCGTTTAAATTATTTTTAAAAAATATATCCACAATAACAAGTTTTTATAATATTGACGAAAATTTAATTGTAAGTCACAAAAAAATTAATTCTTAAATTTTTTCTTATATAAAAATATCAATCGAGTTTTTGCTCTTTTAATTCTCATTTTTGCCGCACTTTCACTAACTCTAAGAGCTTCAGAAATATGTTTAATTGTGAAATTGTCGTTATATTTCATCATGAGTAATGCCTTTTCTTCTGTGTGAAGAAGGTCCAATATTTCCATTAATCGATCATAACTAATATCAGAAATTAATTCTTCAGAATCGTCAATTATCTCTGGAATTTCATTCTCACGATTCCATTCAGGATAATGTAATTTTTTCTTTAATCTCAAATAATCAATACATTGATTATAAGTAACAGAATATAACCATGAAGAAAAAGAAGATTTTCCTTTAAATGACTCAAGATTTTCATACACTTTAGAAAAAATATCTTGAGCAGTTTCTTTAGCAAGTTCTTTATTCTTTAATAAACTATAACACTTATCAAGTACTTTAGGGTGGTATTTATTATATAACATTTGGAACAAATCAATTTCTTTCTCGGATATAATCCTTGAAATAATATCTTCGTCTTTTAATTCATTATTTAATTTGATTTCCATTTTTTCGAGAGACAAAAAAATTTTTGATGTAAAATTAATCATGTAAATAAATATCAAAAATATTTTCCAATTTATATTTAAAAAATCAATAATTAATTTGAATAATATTAGGTTTTTAAATATTATAATAAAAAAATATATTTTTAAAAATTCAGTTACTTTTAATAATTACTGCGTCATAATATCAAAATTTTGTAATATAAAAAGCCAAAAATCTTGTTTATAAGCTTATTATATTCGATATTTGCAAAAAATAATTAACATTTAAATTCAAAAAAAACGATTATGAAAAACAAATTAATCCTAGGTTTAGTAGCAATTATGTTTGTTACAGTATTTGCAAGTTGTGATAAAGTACCTCAAGCAGAAATAGATGCAGCAAATGCAGCATTAGTTGAAGCTCAAGCTGCTGGTGCAGAAATGTACATACCACAAGATTATTTATTAGTTAAAGATTCATTAAATGCAATTCTTGAAAAAGTTGAAGTTCAAAAATCAAAATTCTTCAAAAAATTTGGTGAATGTAAAGAACAATTAGTAGGTGTTACTGCTCTTGCTACTGATTTAAAAGCAAAAACAGAAGTTAGAAAAGAAGAAGTTAAAAAAGAACTAGAAGTAGCTCTAGAAGAAGTTAAAGTTGTTATGGAAGAAAACAACAAACTTTTAACTAAAGCTCCTAAAGGTAAAGAAGGTAAAGCTGCTTTAGAGCAAATTAAAGCTGAATTAGTTGTTTTAGAAACTTCTATTGTTGAAGCTTCAAACATGTTAGCTAGTGGTGACTTTTTAGCTGGTTTAGATAAAGTAAAAGCTACTAAAGAAAAAGCTGCTTCAATTAACGAAGAATTAAAAGCTGCTATTGCAAAAGTTAGAAGATAATACTCCTTAACTTGAATATTTTTTTAAGGTAAGAGTGTCTCAAAGTAAATGGTTTTTGAACTATCTATTTGAGACACTTTTTTTATTAAAATAAGGTCTCTCTGAAATCATGAAAAGAAAAATTTTAAAACTTATTCTTTTAATTACTGCTCTTATTATTTTTATTGCAGGAATCGTATTTTTAGTTCTAATTTTACGTTACCCTCACCCACCTGCTACAGAAATTGAAGACGCCCGAAAAGCTATACTTGTAGCAAAAAGAGCAGGAGCTGACCAATATGCTTTACTTCAATATAAAAAAGCACAAACTAGTTACGACTCTGCAATGTTCTATTTCCGTTTAGAAAATGAAAAAATATTTTTTAAACGTGACTTTAGTTTAAGTAAAGTAAATGCGATAAAATCTGCAAAAGAAGCAATAGATGCAGAAAAATCTGCAAAAGCAATATCTCGTAATTTTAAATCTTACCTTGAAACGAAAATTGATTCTCTTGATCAATTATTGAACCATTTTAAGGACATTTTTGTTAAGTTACCTTTAGATAATTATGTATATACTGATTTTACAAAAGGTAAAATATTACTTTTAGAAAGTAAATATGCATTTGAAAATTCAAATTATAATAATTGCAATAAAAAAGTTGATTTGGCATCTGAACATATTTCAAAAGCATATGAAGTTGCCAAATTATTATTAAATGATTATTTTAAACTTTATCCTAGCTGGGTAGAGTGGGCAGACGAAACTATTGATTATTCAAAAAAGAATAAAACAAAAGCTATTATTGTAGATAAATTCTCAAAAAAAGCTTACCTGTATGAATCCGGAATTCTAAAATTATCTACTGATATTGAATTAGGTAAAAACTGGATTGGATTTAAAAAATTTAAGGGAGATAAAGCTACTCCTGAAGGAAGATATACCATAATTAAGAAAAAAATCGACCCACATACTAAATATCATAAAGCCTTCCTTATAGATTACCCAAATGGGGATGATAAAAAACGTTTTCATGAAGCAAAGAGAAAAGGACTTATTCCAAGAAATAAAGATATTGGCAATATGATTGAAATACATGGTGGTGGTGGTCAAGGAGCAAACTGGACTGATGGTTGTGTTGCATTAAAAAACTCTGACATCGATAAGATTTATAATATTATTAATGAAGGAACTCCTGTAACAATTGTAGGATCTTTATTAAGCCTTTCTGAAATTCTGAATAAAAATTTGTTATGAAAAATGAAGTAAGCACCAATACAGGTAACGAAAATACAAATAAAAAACCTTTTTTTTTAAGATCCATTTGGGAAAGATGGCTTAAAAAATTTCTTAAATATTTGTCCATATTTTTTATTATTGTTTTTGGGACAACATGGTTATTGTTTTATGTAATACCATTTGCACAAGAACTATCATTTTTATTTTTGCCCGAAACTCACAAAGGATTTATTGCTGCTGACAATAAAACCTCTGATAAATTCAAAGATAAAGTAATTAAAAACACACTTAAAATACAACGAAAACTTGACTCTAACTTCCCAAGAGCAGCATATATTATAATTAATTCAACTGAGAATAAATTTTTCTTGTATTCAGGAAAGCGATTAATTAGAAAGGGAATGTGTTCTACAGGAAGTTATACACTTTTACAAGGAAGTGAAAACCAACAATGGATTTTTAAAACACCTAGAGGTTCTATGCGCATACATGGGAAAACTACTTCTCCTGTTTGGAAAAAACCTGATTGGGCATTTATTGAAGAAGGATTACCTGTTCCTCCGGTAAATGATAACTCCCGATTTGAATATGGAACATTAGGGGATTATGCATTAAGTCTTGGTGATGGTTATTTAATTCATGGAACATTGTATAAAAGATTTCTTGGATTACCAGTTACTCATGGATGTATACGTTTAAACGATGATGATCTAAAATCGGTGTATAACACATTAACAGTGGGTTCAAAAGTATTTATATATTAAGAATTTTAAACTATGGAAATCGCTGAAGATAATCAAGATATAATAAATAATAAAGATAATAAAGTGTTGCAAGAGTTTGAAAAAAATGTTTTACAAAAAAAGAAAACTCCAATTCTTTTTAAAATATTAATAACAATTGCATCCTTATTTATTTGCTATTTTATTTTTTTAATGTTTTATTTTCCAATAAAACAAGTTAAAGAATTCAATAATACATATGCAGATTCAACTCTTTATTCTGAAGAAGAAAAAATAATTTTGCTTGATGACAATTATTCATCACTTAAAATTAAAGAAGCATTTTTGCAAACAAGACTTTCTATGGCCAAATCCGATTCTATTTGTTTCTCAATAGATTTAGTAGATAGTTTATTAATGTTAGAAGTTAAAGGTGTAGTTATTCACGAAGCAAAAATTACAAAAATTGAAATCAGCAGGTTTTTCTCACGTGTTGATAATGAAGCATTAATAAAATTCTTATCAGAATCATTCATAATTGGCAATAAAAATGCAACGATTGAAAAAGAACCTTATATATTGAAAAAAGCCCCAAAAGATACTATTGAAGCAGCAACACAAATATTTACTCCTGATACTCTTGCTCAAGAAATTATTTGTATGACTATGTTATTTAATAAGAATCTTCTACTCGAAATAAACCAATCAGAAGAAAAACCGGAGCATAAGAATATATCTTATAATATTAAAACCAAAGTTCAAAGTTTTAAATACATTATTAATAGAGTTTTCGATTACAAGAGTCCAACTTATATTCCCAAAATAAGTATAGAATTGCCCAAAAGGGATATTAAATCTATTTATCGGGCTATACCTTATCATTCGCAAATGGCACTGCATTTATGATTTCTGTTAATAAATCTATCATTATAACATTTTAAAAAGTTGAATAATTCAATAATAACAGAGGAACAAAAAAAAATTGCACGATATGCAAAAGCATTATCGCACCCAATTCGTATTCATATTCTTAAAGTACTTTCAAATCAGTCGTGTTGCTATAGTGGTGATTTAACTGAAATACTTCCTATTGCCAAATCTACGTTATCACAACATTTAAAGGAGCTTAAAAATGCAGGTCTTATTCAGGGAGAAATTGAATTACCTAAAATTAAGTATTGTTTAAACAAACCAAATTGGGAAGAAGCAAAAAATATATTCTCTAATTTTTTCGAGAAATAGTTTTTTTCATATCTTTGTTCGCAATTCTACGAACAATAATTAATAAACGAAATATGGAAATAAAAGTATTAGGAACAGGTTGCCCAAAATGTAAAACCCTTGAAAAACTTACCAAAGATGCAGTTCAAAAATTAGGACTTGTTGCTGAAGTATCGAAAGTTGAAGATATTGTTGAAATTATGAACTATGGAGTAATGCGAACACCTGCATTGGTAATTAACAAGAAAATTGTTTTAAGTGGAAGAATACCTTCTGAAACCGAATTAAATGAAATATTAATAGCAAA
>MENE01000189.1:54934-61761 GCA_001769005.1 Bacteroidetes bacterium GWA2_31_9b
AAATGCAGATAAAAAAGAAAATACAGAAAACACAATTGCAAAAGAGGTTAATGTATATTATTTTCACTTTACTCGTCGTTGCCCTACCTGTATAGCTGTTGAAGAAAAAACAAATGAAATTCTTAAACAACTGTATGCCAATGAAATTGAAAACGGAACAATCTCATTTAAATCATACAACCTTGATGAAAGTGAATCAAAGGAAATAGCTGAAAAAGTTGGCGTTTCAGGGCAAACTCTTCTATTTGTTAAAGGTGAAGAAAAAATTGATTTAACTAGTGAAGGATTTATGTATGCACGTTCAAATCCTGAAAAATTAGAAGAAAAGATAAAAGAAACAGTTGGTAAATTAATGCTTTAGGTCGATTCGTATGGATTTTTTAACTTCATTAATCGAAAATAGTAATTTACCTATACTTTCTGCATTTATACTTGGGCTGATGACTGCAATCAGCCCTTGTCCATTGGCTACAAATATTACAGCAATAGGTTTTATTAGTCGCGATATTCAAAGCCAGAAAAGAGTATTTATAAATGGATTGATTTACACCTTAGGACGTGTTATATCATACACAGGCTTGGCTTTTATTTTATATTTCAGTGCGAATAAATTTAAGATATCAGGATTTTTCCAACAGTATGGTGAGAAATTTTTAGGTCCTCTATTAATTCTTATTAGCTTATTTATGTTAGGTGTCATAAAAATAAATATTCCAGGATTTGGGAAATTCTCTGAGAAAATGCAGCAAAAAGAAAAAACGAACTACTGGGATGTTTTATTAATAGGGATTTTATTTGCACTCGCATTTTGCCCATATAGCGGAGTTCTTTATTTTGGTATGCTTATTCCCATGACTATTTCAAGCACTTCAGGATTATATCTACCCATATTTTTTGCAATTGCAACAGGATTGCCTGTTATATTATTTGCATGGGTTATAGCCTATACTGTATCTGGAATTGGAAGTTTATACAACAAAATAAAAATATTTGAGCTTTGGTTTAGAAGAGTAATAGCTGTTCTATTCTTATTAGTGGGTATTTATTACACTATTATCGTATTTATTTAAAAAATTTAATAAACTAGTTCGTCTTTATACGAACATACAAAAATATGGAAACAAGAAGAAAAATAATAATTCCATTACTGTTACTTCCTTTTTGGTATTTATTATACCACTATTTACAACCATTAACCGACTGGATTATTGATTCAATGTTAGGCTTAGAAAAAGGAGCTCATCTAACTGAAGCCTTGCGTTTCTTTATTTTCGAGATCCCAAAAGTACTGATGTTACTGACTCTGATTATCTTTTTTGTTGGAATTATCCGTTCGTACTTTTCGCCCGAACGAACCCGGAAAATACTGGAAGGTAAATCAACCTTTATGGGTAACATCTTGGCTTCTTTACTTGGTATTGTTACACCTTTTTGCTCATGTTCGGCAATTCCATTGTTTTTAGGATTTGTAGAATCGGGAGTTCCCTTAGGAGTAACATTCTCTTTTTTAATTGCAGCCCCTATGATTAATGAGGTTGCTGTAATCCTGCTTTTCGGAATGTTTGGATGGAAAGTAGCTCTAATTTATGTATTAACAGGATTAACTATTGCAATAACAGCAGGTTATGTAATAGGGAAACTAAAACTTGAGCATTGGGTTCAAGATTGGGTATATCAAATAAAAGTAGGAAATTCAGAAGATGGGGAAGAAAAATTAAAACTTTCGGATCGAATCCGCTTTGGTTACGATGCTGTAAAAGAAATTGTAGGTAAAGTATGGATTTATGTAGTAATTGGCATTGCAGTTGGTGCTGGAGCACATGGATATGTTCCAGAGGATTTCATGGCATCACTCATGGGCAAATCGGTTTGGTATAGTGTCCCATTGTCAATTCTTATTGGTGTTCCATTATATTCAAATGCTGCCGGAATAATTCCAATTGTATCAGTTTTAATTGAAAAAGGTGCTTCACTTGGAACAGCATTGGCTTTTATGATGGCTGTAATTGGGTTGTCGCTTCCTGAAATGATTATTCTTAAAAAGGTTTTAAAACTCCCCTTAATATTGGCATTTATTGGAATAGTTGCAACAGGAATAATGATAGTAGGATATTTGTTTAATTATATATTTTAATATTGATTTACTTCATAAATGGGTTATCAGATTTCAGGTAAAGCAAAACAAATTCTAAACCTTGTTTTTTTAGGTTTAATTCTTGTGTTTTTTGTTGCATTGTTCATGTTTAAAGGCAGACTGAACAATGCAGCATCAAGCATTTTGTTATCACAGGCTACACCTGAAACTATAAGTTCTGTTTCGGCATATATTGATTCGGTTTATAATTACGAGAAGAACTCAAACCCTTTCGAAATCACTTTTCTGGAATTTGGCTCAACCGGTTGCTCGGCCTGCAAACGGATGGGAAAAGTATTAAAGGAAATTCAGGATTTGTATCCAAATAAAGTAAATGTAGTATTTGTTAATTTTACTAAAAAAGAAAACCACGATTTGCTAAAGTTTTATGGAATAGCAGTAATACCTACTCAGGTTGTATTGGATAAAACAGGAAAAGAGTTTTTTAGACATTCCGGGTTTTTCTCAACAGATAAGTTAAAAACTTTAATTGATAAAAATTTAACTCAGAATTAACAATTACATTTTTGTTTTTTGTTTTTTATGTCGTATGTTTGCGTCATTAAACATATTGATTTATGACATACAAAAAAACAGATTTATTTGATAAGGATTTACAACGAATAGCCGAAGTTGCCAAAGTAATGAGTCACCCGGCACGATTAGCAATACTTCGCTATTTAGCCAATTGCAAAACCTGCATTTCGGGCGATATCACAAACGAAATTCCTTTAAGTCGCACAACAGTTTCACAACATTTGCAAGAGTTAAAAAGAGTTGGTTTAATCCATGGAGAAATCGATGGTTTAAAAGTGAATTATTGCTTGTGCAACACTTGTCTTGATGATATTAAAAAATCATTTACATTATTTTTAAACGAGATATCAATCTCTGAATCAATAAAATGTTAGTTATGAATGAACTATTTAAAGGTAAAGGAATTTCTTCGTCAGGAATGTTGCATGTTTCTGCACATGAAGCTATTGAACTCTGCAAAAAAGGAGCAATTATAGTCGATGTTCGTGAAGAATACATGATTGGCTTTAAATTGTTTGATGTTGAAGAAACAATTTTCTGTCCTAAGTGTATTCTCGAAGAAAAATATTCAGAATTACCAAAAGATAAAGCATTGATTTTTGCCGATGCAACCGGAATTCATAGTAAAGAGGCTGTTTTGTTTTTGCTTGAAAAGGGATTTGCAAACATTGCAAACTTAGCCGGCGGACTGGTTGAATGGGAACGAGACGGAGTACCTATTAAAATTGATTACTCTGAACGATTATCAGGTTCATGTGCTTGCCAATTAAAAAGAAGAGATAAGAAACAATAAAAAATAAAAATATGAAAATACTAATACTTTGTACAGGAAACTCCTGCCGTAGCCAAATGGCACAAGCTTTTTTACAATCATACGATAAAAATTTAAAGGTTTTCTCAGCGGGAACAGAACCTGCGAATAAGGTAAATCCTTTTGCTATTCAGGTTATGAATGAGGTAAAAATTGATATCAGCAAAAATAAACCTAATCATGTTAACCAATATTTGGACGAAGAATGGGACTATGTTATAACTGTTTGTGGTGGTGCAAATGAAACATGTCCTGCTTTTATAGGAAAAGTCAAGCATCGTTGGCATTTGGGGTACGATGATCCTGCAGAAGCAACAGGAACTGACGAAGAAAAATTAGTTGTATTTCGAAAAGTTCGTGACGAAATAAAAGAAGGTTTTAAATCATTTTATAACAGTCAAATACTAGGAAAGCATGAATGCGGTTGTTGTTAATAGTGAAAACTAGGAATAAATTTAGAAAAAACACAAGAATGAAACGAAGTGAAAAAGCATTATCATACTTTAATAACAGTTTTAACTGTGCTCAATCAGTAATTACTTCATTTAGTCCGGAATTAGGACTTTCAGAGGATGATTGCCTAAAAGTTTCCTGTGCATTTGGAGCAGGAATGGGAAAACAACAACATACGTGTGGTGCTGTTTCTGGTGCTTTAATGGTTATCGGCTTAAAATTTGGAAAAGCTCGAAATGATTCTGATAGTAAAAAAGAAAATACCTATAAAAAAGCTGCTGAATTTTTAGATTCTTTTAAAGTCAGAAATGGTACAATTAGTTGCAAAGATTTATTGCAAGGACTTGATATGAATATTGAACAAGACGAAATAAAAATTCACGAATTAGAATTATTTGAAACAGTCTGCGAAAAAGCGGTAAAAGATGCAGTCGAACTTACTGAAACATTATTATCTCAAAAATAATTTAAAAAAAATAACATGAAAGATTTAAAAAAAATAGTACAGGAAAAATACAGTTATATAGCCAAACAATCGAAACAACAAAACGAATCATCGTGTTGTGGTGGAACAAGCTGTTGTGGCGAAGTGGATTATACCATTTTTAGTGATAATTATTCACACTTGAAAGGATATAACAAAGATGCCGACCTCGGACTTGGTTGCGGGTTACCAACTGAGTTTGCAGGTATTAAAAAAGGTGATTCTGTTCTCGACTTGGGATCAGGTGCAGGAAACGATTGTTTTGTTGCACGCGCAATTGTTGGCGAAACCGGGAAAGTAACCGGAATCGACTTTACCGAAGCCATGCTCGAAAAAGCAAAAGTAAATGCATCAAAACTTGGATACACAAATATTGAATTTATTAAAGGGGATATAGAAGAAATGCCTTTACTTGATAATACCTACGATGTAGTTATTTCAAATTGTGTTTTAAACCTTGTTCCCGACAAACAAAAAGCATTTAAAGAAATTTACCGGGTATTAAAACCTGGTGGACATTTATGTGTTTCTGATGTTGTTATATCAGGCGAACTGCCCGAAAAAATTAAACAGGATGCCGAAATGTATGCAGGATGCGTATCTGGAGCAATCCAAAAGGATGATTATTTAAAGATTATTAAGGAAAATGGTTTTACAGGAACAACAGTTCATAAAGAAAAAGAAATTGAAATTCCGAATAACATCCTACTTAATTACATTACACTTGATGAATTAAGAGAGTTAAAAAGAACGAAAACAGGAATTTTCAGTATTACAGTTACTGCATATAAATAACTTTACTTTTTAACTACTTTACCAATTTACTAATTCACTAATTTACTAAAATCTATGCCATCACAACCAAAACTTAAGTTTCTCGATCGTTATTTAACACTCTGGATATTTCTAGCAATGGCGATTGGTGTTTTATCAGGATATTTTTTCCCGACCATAGCACAATTCTGGGAATCGTTAAAATCGTCACCCGAGAGTACAACCAATATTCCCATTGCTATTGGACTTATTTTAATGATGTATCCTCCATTGGCAAAAGTGAAATACGAAGAACTTGGCGATGTATTTAAAAACTACAAAATTCTTTCACTTTCGTTATTACAAAACTGGGTTATCGGACCGGTTTTAATGTTTACACTGGGAGTCTTATTTTTCAAATTATTCCCTGGAGAAAATAATGCCAATCTACCGTACATGTATGGTATAATAATGATTGGTCTTGCCCGATGCATTGCTATGGTTATTGTATGGAACGACCTTGCAAAAGGTGATACTCAATATGCAGCAGGATTAGTTGCTTTCAATTCCATTTTTCAGGTTTTGTTTTTTTCAGTTTATGCCTATTTTTTTATTGCCGTTTTACCCGGATGGTTTGGAATACCAACAAACAATGCTGTAGAGAATATTACCATTGGGCAGATTGCCGAAAGCGTGTTTATTTATCTCGGAATACCATTTATGGCGGGCTTTCTAACACGATATATTCTGATTAGAGTAAAAAGTAAAGAATGGTATCATACGAAATTTATTCCTAAAATCAGCCCGATTACATTAATCGCTCTTTTATTTACAATCATTGTAATGTTCTCGTTAAAAGGAGAGTACATTGTTAAAATCCCATTGAATGTAGTTCTTATCGCCATCCCTTTGTTGATTTACTTTGTGGTGATGTTTGTTGTATCATTCTTTATGAGCAAACGTATTGGCGCAAATTATGAGCAATCCACGACCCTATCTTTTACGGCTGCCAGCAATAATTTTGAATTAGCCATTGCTGTGGCTATAGCAATATTCGGTATGAATTCGGGCGAAGCATTTGCAGCTGTTATTGGTCCATTGGTTGAAGTACCTGTAATGATTGGTTTAGTAAATGTTGCATTCTGGTTTAAGAGAAAATACTTTACAACGTAGTAAACTAATTTAAAAACTATCCACTTGAGAGCTTTTTTCATCTGCCTTTCGTTAAAATTTCGGATCAAGTTGAAAAGTTAGGGAGATTTAATAAATTGTTTTAAACAGGAAAGAATTTATAGAAGATATTACATATTAACACAATATGAAGAGTCAAGGTATTATTTTAAAAATCTCAGAAACATAAAGAATTATCATCGTTCTTTTTTGTCAACCACACAAAAAAGAACCAAAAAAAGTCACCGCCACTGATTAATTTGTTAAAATCATAGAAAAACCTGTTATTCAGCGCAACACAAGTCGTCTCGATATTAATTTATCATTATAATTTATAATTGTATGTCGAGACTGAGTGTTGCTTACCAGACCTATCCCACACATGTTTTTCTTGATTTTTGAAACAAATTTATCAGATGCGGATTATTGAGCGTAGGCATGACAAAACGACGAACCTTGGGGTAGGGTGAATGTGATAAGCATTA
>MENE01000190.1:0-3277 GCA_001769005.1 Bacteroidetes bacterium GWA2_31_9b
CATTTAAATTGCCTTTTCTCCTGTACTCTTCTCCTAAAGCAACCAATATGTTGTACTTTACATCAGGGCTGAACATTGATAGGTTCAGATTGTCAATGCCTTTTTTTAATAATGAAGGTACTATCTTGCTAAACCTGTTGATGTCCCTTAATCCAGGATTGAGTAATTTTTCATTCTCGCTTACAATGTTCATAACCATCTTTTGGATAACCTTTTCTTTATCGTCCATGGCGCTCACCTCTAAATAACCTCAATACCTAATTCTTCACCAAGCCTTCTTTTTTGGGCATCTCTTGCTCTCTGGCTGACTTTACCTAATATCCATGGTGAATTTACTCCAGTGATTATTGTCATAACGCAGATTCTGCCTTTCATTGATTCATTTACTCTGGCGCCCCATATTACGTTTGCATCTTCATCAAAATTTTTTGTTAGCATATCACCAATTTCAGCTACTTCATCAAGTGTCATATCCGGGCCGCCTTCAATATGTATTAAGGCTCCTTCTGCGCCTTTATAATCTATATCCAGCAATGGATTTGACAATGCGCCATTTACTGCTTCGTGCACCCTATTGGTTGTGTCAGAAACACCAACTCCAATTGCAGCTACACCGCCACTTTTCATTATTGCTTTTACATCTGCAAAATCAAGGTTGACTAAGCTTGGCACAGCAATTGTTTCAACTATTCCTCTAATCATTGTTGAGATAAGTTCATTTGCAACTGCAAATGCTTGTTGTATCGGCAGATTTCCTGCAACTTTTAATAGCCTATTATTATCAATTACTATTACTGTATCACATACTTCTCTTAACTGCCCAAGGCCGAATTCAGCTTTATCAATTCTTGCTCTTTCAATTTTGAATGGCATTGTAACGGTGCCAATAACAATCGCTCCACTGTCTCTAGCAACCTGAGCAACAACAGGGGCTGCGCCAGTTCCTGTTCCGCCGCCCATGCCTGCGCATACAAAGACCATGTCAGATCCACGTATCACTTCTTTTATTTGGGATAAGGTTTCCTGGGCTGCTTGCGCACCTTTTTGAGGATAGCCACCACATCCAAGGCCCCTAGTTATATTTTCTCCGATTAGGAATTTTGCATCTGCTTCAGTAATATTAAGATGCTGTTGATCTGTGTTACATGCCAGGATTTCAGCTCCTTTAACACCTTTCTTGTATAGCCAGCTGACCATATTGTTGCCAGCTCCGCCAACTCCAATTACTTTTATATTTGCTTTACCAATCTCTAGATCATCTTGCCTTAATTGGCCCCCAAATGCATTTTTCAATTCCATGTTCTCGCCCCTTTTTTTGTTTATGTGTTTTTAACCAATTTAATGCCTCAAATCATAAAAATTGGTTGTTTAAGCCTTATTTTTTTAAAATAAACAATTTTATTCCTTTTTTGGCATTAATCTACATTTTTTTTGCTTTAAAACTATTTTTGAGGTATAATATTAATTTTTTGATTAACGCTTAGTATTTAAAGTATGTAACAACTAGTATATAAATTTTGTGTTTTCATATATCAATATAGGTATTTGTATACTATCATCTTAATGAAGATTTTGTTGTAAAAAATAGATTTAGACCATTATTTATATAATTTATAAATAATTTTGGTTTAGTTATTATTCTAAAATAGTAACAATTTAGAAAAGTATATAAATTGGTTAGTCTTTCTATGTGTCGGGGTGGCAGATTAATATGAAGATTATTAGTCGGTTATTTACACTTATCCTCATACTTTTAGCCCTGACTTTTACGGTTTCAGCATACTCTTGTTTCACGACAACCACTGATAACGCCAATAATTATTGGATAAGATCTCCAGATGGAGATATGGATTATTGTCTCTTTAATAATGATCTAAAACACCCAATAGAGTTCTACATAACAATCGACGGAGACCCGTCATTATCGTATTTTACAACACTGGACATTTATGCTTATGATATTGACAGAGACAGCACAGGCTCATGCGGGCATATCCAGACTGATCAAGTATATATCAATGGTTATCCTATAGGCACATTAGAAGGTGCGGGAAGCCAATGGAGTTTGACAACCTTCATGGTCGATCCATTGATGCTTGTGGAAGGTGATAACCTTGTAGAGATAGTTGTGGAGGCGGATTATCCTAACAATGCCTGCTGGTGTGCTCAAATTGATTATGGTGAATTGTGCGGAGATTTTGACGTCACATATTGTGGTGACGGAATAAGGCAACAACCCAATAGCCTTGGCGTTGGTGGTTATTATGATGATGGCTATGAAGATTGTGATGGTGGGCCAGTTTGCGGTGAGAATTGTATATATTTAGATACGTGGATGGAAGATGAATTTATTGATGATTTGGGTGAAGCAAATGGGCTTGATACGGATACGGGAATTTACGGCGAGTTATATGATTCTGAAAATGGGAACTTCATTACCTTATCTTTGGGTTCTTTACCGTTAAATACACAAGCGCATATGCTTGCACTCTTAGGAGAAGATATCACAGGACTTATTGTACCTGTGGACGCGCAAGGATTCTATAGCGGTGGTGTTGCAGGAGGCGTTACAAGTACTGGATCTTTTGTACCTATTCCTAGTATGTGGGCTCCCGACCTTGTTAACGCAAGAGCAGGCGAGATTATGCGGGAGAACAGATGGGATACCGCCAGTCAGATTCAGGACACAATAACAGAATTTGGCGGGGGAATTATGTTAGGCGCTATACAATCAGGCGCTGATATGGGCATGTTTCTATATGGTGGAGGAGAAGCCATATCTTATTATCTAGAAAATGGAGAACCTGGCCTATATGGTGGCACTCTTTCGAGTGCTAATTATTGGAGCGGGGATGATGCTGAGTATCGAGTCATAATGGCAGCAACTAATTGGGCCTTACTTGCAGGAAGCGCTTATTCTTCTTCTCTAGCTAGGGGAACAACAAGGGCTTCTACAGCGAGGA
Source organism: Bacteroidetes bacterium GWA2_31_9b (assembly GCA_001769005.1). GTDB lineage: Bacteria > Bacteroidota > Bacteroidia > Bacteroidales > UBA12077 > UBA12077. The sequence goes on from MENE01000190.1 coordinate 2,964, forward strand.
GCAGTACCGCTACAGAGGCGTATAGTGAGGGGAATAATTTTATGAGAAGATCACATCAGACTGGGCAACCAGAGATTTTTTCTTTTCAAAGAAATGCGCCCGATCTTGACCGGGCGCTTGGAGGTCAGTGGAATGTTGGAACTTTTGACAGGCTTAATCCTAGGGGAACATTATCTCGCGTGGACACTCCGTACGCAGTAACTAATACACGTACTGGAACAGTTTCTCTTAATGAACCTGCGTTATCAAATACAAGAGTTATACTAGAAGAACAACTTCACAGAGCCCATCCTCAGATCGTAGGTCACCCACCA
>MENE01000190.1:3283-4349 GCA_001769005.1 Bacteroidetes bacterium GWA2_31_9b
TGGAGATCGGTATTCAACACCAAGCGAAAATGCTGTTTGAGGTGTTCCATCAACACGAAAATCTTTTACATAAACTGTTTCGTTAGTTCCAAGTGGTTCCGAATCATTATCACGAGTAATATTTACAGTTGGTCTTGAATCCCAGGTGTACTGCCCCAAAGCAGCAGCTCCTGTAACAGTAATTGTAGATGTAACTTTTCCTGCAAGTCCTAATTCTAATCCCATATGTTTTTTATCTATTCCTGTCATTGCATAATTCACAAAAGTTGCGTAATCATCATGATAAAAACTTATTACATCGGTTTGGTCTTTAAAGGTAGTATAATAAGCAGAAAATCTAGCTGTTAAAAATGGAAGTCGTGCCAGATAGTTTACATCAAAACTCATTATAGATTCACTAGTTAATCCATTTACCAGGTTGTCTCTGGTTCGAGGAGAAATGTAAGCATCTTCAAAATAAGGAGCTCGGGTCATATATGAACCATTTGCATAAACAATATGCCGTCCGGTTATTTTGTATGTTAAACCACCATTCACATTATAATTTAGGAAGTTTTGTTTTTCAGAATCACCATATGAATTTGTTGGGAATTTACCAACTTTCATATTTCCTGTTCTGTAAAAATTGGTGTTTGTAACTCCTGCAACTAAAAATGCATCAAGGTTATTGTGTGTATAATCAGCTTTTACAAATCCATTAATTCGGTTTATGTTCGATTCGTAATCGTAACCAAAAACATCACCTTCTCGTGCTATTCTGTTTGGATGATTTAAATCGCTTTGTTTTTGAGAAGGATTATCAACATCACCTAATGCGAACTTATCAATATCTAACCAGAATTCTCCACCAAGTAAATCGGAAACTAATTTGTAATGTCTGTTTTTATAATTGGTATAACTTACTTTAGCTAACAAATTAATGTCTTTAGTAAGAATGTAATCAAATTTTACATTAGCAGAAATGTTTGAATGATCATCTCTACGGTCTTCAACAATATATTTTGAACGAATACCCATATAATCATTTCCTTCAATTCCATCTCTGTCCTCAACTAGATAATATTCA
>MENE01000190.1:4420-15757 GCA_001769005.1 Bacteroidetes bacterium GWA2_31_9b
ATGAATTTAATTTCATTTTATCATTAATATCCCATAAATGGTTTAGGATAAAATAGGGTTTCATTGTTTCAGCAATTCTTGAGTTTCTAATTTCACCTTCCTGATAACCCCAATTGGCATTATAAAAATTTGATCCTGCCAAATCATAAACTTCCTGTGTTGCCCCAATTTGTTTACCTCTTTTACTAGGTGCAGCAAAAGTTGTAAATGAAATAGATTGTTTTTCATTAATCACTTTTTCAACTGCTAAAAAATATGACCAGGCATCATAGGATGTACCTTCTATATAACCTTCTTCAGCCCATCGGCGTGAACCAGATAATGTTACAGCCCAATTATTTTTCATTAAACCGGTAGATCCTGTAGCCATAATTCTATTCTTGTAGTTTGCTACACGATACATGTATGATGTTTTTATTCCGGGTCTGTATTCTGAAGCTCTGGTTATATAGTTTACGCCTCCACCAAGATATGAAAATGAAAGATCATTATTCTCTTGTCCAAAATAGATTTCTTTATTTCGCTCAACATCGTTTAGGCCTCCCCAGTCGGAGAAGTTAGCTCTGCCGGTTTCAACATCATTCATGTCAATTCCGTTGAAAAATACTGCTGAGTTTTCAGATTCGTATCCTCTAACTCTAAAACGTGCAGCACCAAAATTATAAGCTGCTTCCTGTGAGAAAACATCATCAGATGATTGCAAAACCCCACTGGCATTTTGTGTACCTTCGTCCTGCAAATCTGATTCTTCAAGTACAACAACAGGTAGTTCATCAGAATTGGCTCTAAGTCCTGGAATATAGGACATTGTAAGAGAGCCTAAATCAATTGTTTGCCCGGAGCTTAACTGATATTGTATTTCTTTGGTTTCGTAACTCTCCCCAGTAAAAATTAATGTTCCAGCTCCTTCAGGAACATCATTCAATAAAAATTCTCCACTTTGGTTCGTATATGCTTCAATTGCAGTACCACTCACCTTTATTAAAATTTTTTCTAAAGGATTTGTACTTTTACTGTCAATCAACAATCCTTTCAAAGATCCTGTCTGAGCAAAGATTGAAAAAGCTATAAACAAAGAGAGAAAAATAGATAGTGTAAGACGTCTCATATGTTTAGATTAGTTTTAATTAAAAAATGTTAAATTTTCTTGTAAAACCATTAAAAATCTAGATATTACAAGAAATAATTTTAAAGAAATGGTGGTAAAAATACATACAATGTTTTTGATTTCCGATAAATTTTTGTACAATTGCACATATTTTTTACTAAACGACTATGAAAAAGAAAATTATTTTGCAAATAAGTGTATGCCTAGTGTTTTTTTCTATATTTTCGACATTTACTGTAAAATCTCAACAAAAACAATTTAAGGTTGTTACTGTTGCATTTTATAATTTAGAAAACCTATTTGACACTCTCGATACTCCCGATAAGGATGATTTTGAATATACTCCTGAAGGACCTAATAAATGGGATTCAAAGAAATATAATACAAAACTTGAACGCATGTCGGAAGTAATAGCTCAAATAGGAGCCGATATTACTAAAACCGCTCCTGCAGTTATAGGTGTTTCTGAAATTGAAAATCGCAAAGTTTTAGAAGATTTAATAAATATGCCTTTACTAAAACCCTATAATTTTGATATAGTTCATTATGAATCTCCCGATAAACGTGGTGTTGATGTAGCACTACTATACCAGAAGTCAATATTAAAAGTAGAAAATACACGTTCAGCTACTTTAAAAATGAAAGATTTGGACGATTTTTTTACACGTGATCAACTTGTTGTTTCAGGAACAATTGATAATGAAAAATTTCATTTCATTGTAAACCACTGGCCATCAAGATCAGGAGGTGAAAAAGTGAGTATTCCAAAAAGAAATGCAGCTGCAGATTTAACACGATCTTTAGCAGATTCAATTATGTTAACTGACCCCAATGCAAAAATCATTATTATGGGTGATTTAAACGACGACCCAAGCAACGAAAGTTTATTAAAACATTTAAAAGCTAAAAAAACAGTGGGTGATACAAAACCTGGTGATTTATATAATGCCATGTACGATTTATATTTAAATGGTATAGGAACTCTTGCTTATCGCGATGCATGGAATATTTTCGATCAGCTTATTCTTTCGTATCCATTAATTAATAAAGATGAAACAGGGTTTAAGTTATATAAAACAAAGGTTTTTGACAAAGAATTCCTGAAAAATGAAAGTGGTATGTATAAAGGATATCCAAAGCGAACTCATGCCGGTGGAGTATATCAGGCGGGGTACAGCGATCACTTCCCGGTATATATAATTCTAACAAAAGAACTAAAATAATATATTACTAACCGGAGAAAACAAACTCCGGTTTTTTTATCAATAAAAAAACTTTTAATTAAAAAATCGACTATTTATAAAATCATTTTGATAAATAGCAAAAGATATTGTATTTTCATGTTCAAAATAATTCGAACATATAAATTTATAATTATGGAAGTAAAAGGCTCAGCAGTAAAATCGATAAAGGAATTTGTAGAAACCCGATTTAAAGATGATTATCAGAAATGGTTGAAATCGATGCCACAAGCCTCTCAGGAAATAATGAAGGGAAGTATTTTTGCTAACAACTGGTATTCAATGAAAGACGCTGCTGTTGAACCAACAAAAGCGTTAGGCAAAATGTTTTACAATAACGATATTAAACAGGCTGCATTGGAGTCGGGCAGGTACAGCGCAGAGTTGGGATTAAAAGGTGTTTATAAAATATTTGTGATGATTGCAAAGCCTCAATACATTATGCAACGTGCAGGCCGTGTTTTTACTTCGTATTATAGCCCCTCGGATATTTCTGTTGTTAATGATCACGAAAAAGGACTTACCTTACATATTACCAAATTTCCCGAACCCGAAACAGTTATTGAACACAGAATTGCAGGTTGGTGTGAAAGAGCGCTTGAATTTACTAATTGTAAAAATGTTCGTGCACGTATTACAAAATCGCTTGCAAATGGCGATAATCTGACGGAAATTGTTATTACCTGGAATTAATTTTACTTTTTAAAGTGAATATGTAGAAATAAGATCAGAAAAACCTGATCTTATTTTTGTTTATTAAAATGGTTTAACTCATCAGCAAAATCAATAAATGGATATTTTAATTCAATTTCTTGAATTGATTTAATCTGATTTTCAATGAATTTTTTATGATTTAACGTATTTGGATTCAAAGGCCTGTGGTTTTTTGCGAGAATTATTTTCTCAACCTCTTTGCAAATATTAAGGGTTTTATTATCGAAATAAGTTTGTTCAAATTGTTCCCAAATGTAATCAATAGCCATATTCGAAGGGTGGAGCATGTCGTCGGCATAATATCGATAATCGCGGAGGTCGTCCATCATAATTTCATAAGCAGGAAAATAATCTACATTTTTAAATTTTTCTTTAAGTTGATGTATTGCTAAAATCAAAGTAGATTTACTCAATTGGTTTTCAACTGCACCATCTTTCCAATGTCTCACCGGACTGACAGTAAAAATTATTTTCAGTTTTTTATTCAATTCATTTAAACGGTTAATAAGATTTGCCCATTCTACAAAAATATTTTCAACACCCAAACTTAATCTCTCAAATTCTTTTGCAGGAATTTTATGACAATTCGAAACAACTTTACCTGATTCAATATATTTGTAAATCCACGAAGTGCCAAAAGTTATTACTAAATATTCAGCCTCAATTAATTGCTTTGTTGCCTTTACAATTGAACCATTAATCTTTGCTATGCATGCATTTTTATCAATATCTGAAAATTCAGTATCGTGATAAAAACTAAACCATTGTTCGTTAAAAAAAGCTACATCGGAATCGGTAAATGTTTTCTGCTCCAGAAGTATTTCCAATCCTCTTTGAACAGATACAGGGTTATACATAACACCAAATGGATTAACCAATGCAGGAAATTTTAAATCCAGCATTTTGTTCCCGATATTTTCGGTAAAGCACGATCCCATAAACAAAACAGGAGTTTGGTAACTTATTTTGTTTTTCGATTGCTGCGGTTGTATTATTGTTCTGAATGGTTTCATAGTAAGGAAGCTTTTAGCTGTTAGCCTTTAGCTTCCAGCTTATTCATTAGACCATAAATCATCATTTGTTCCTCATCTAGTAAATTATATAAAACGGATAATTCATCTTTATTTACATAATTAAGTGTTTCAATAATTACTGTTTGAGTTTCTACTTCAAAAGCAGATCCAAGTGCAATTTCAAGAAATCTGTAATAATCTTTTTCGCTTTTTCTAGAGCTCCCTTCAGCAATATTTGAAGGTATTGAAACTGCAGCCCTTGTTATTTGAGAATAAAGACCATATTTTTCCTTTTCAGGTAATTTTTGAGCTATTTTATATACTTCATTAACTATCTGGATTCCCTTTTCCCAGATTTTTAATTTTTTAAAATTCTTCATATTTTTTAATTTATTTAAACTAATAGCTAGTAGCTAACAGCTAACAGCTTTTTATCAATCCATTTAATTACAAAATCAAACACAGCATCTTTTTCAAGTTCGTTATGCAGTTCGTGATAAAGTCCTGGCCATTCTTTATAAACCACATCTTTACCATCAATTTTTGCTTTATCAGCAAATTCTTTACTGGCTTTGTATGAAGTAATATTGTCATCGTTTCCATGCTGTATGAGTGCAGGAATGTTGAGTTTAGCTGTATTTCTCAAAACCTCTCGCCCTGCGTTAAAAATCTCAAAAAACATTCTAGCCGATATTTTTTCATGTACTAAAGGATCGGTAATATAATCATCTATAACTTTTTTATCGTGCGATAATGACTTAACATCTAAATTTGAATTTTGTGTAAATTTTGGATAAATTTTATTCATAACCCGAGCCATTACAAGCATTAAAGCTGATGGATCGAACGATAGACTAAACCAGGGTGATGAAATAATTGCTCCTTTAAAAGAATTTTCCCTTTTTAAAATATAATTGGTAACAATATTCCCACCTAAACTATGTCCATAAATAAAATGAGGTAATAGGGGATAAAGTTTTTTCGATTCATTAATCAGCACATCAATATCTTTAAGAAAGTCTTCGAATTCCTTAATATGTCCCCTACGACCATCTGATTTTCCATGTCCCCGGTAATCTATGGCATGAACTACAAATCCTTTTTCGGCAAAACGCATTGCCCAATAATCATAACGCTCGCTGTATTCACCAAAACCATGTACAAGATTAATTACAGCTTTGGGATTTTCTTTAGGTTCCCAAATATATCCGGAGAGTTTCATTCCATCGAATGATGAATAAATTGCCGATTTGTAGCTCATTACTTTATGATTTTAAGTATTTCAAATCAAAAATAGAGATTAAAATGCAGAATTCATAGAATACAATTTTTCTTGACTATTCGAAAAAAATCAAACTAAGTGCAAATATTGATAATGATGGAAAATTATGTGAAGTAAGTATTCAGTTTGGAGTAGGATTAACGTATAAATTTTAAATCTTTTTTTTAGCTGTAAAGAACTCAAAAGAAAAATCACAAAGAGCACGAAGGAGTTATTCAAATTTTGTGAACTTTGTGATATTCTTTGTGTACTTTGTGGTTAAATTTTTTAAGTATAATCCTTAAAATAATTTATCGAGAACTTCTTTTACCTTTTCCAATTCAGGATTTATATCAAACACATGTGCTGGTTTTAAGAAATACAAGCTGTATTCTTTTTTAAAACGTTCTTCGCCACCACCTGTAATATTAAGCATTACAACTGCATTTTTTTCAATTCTGTTTTCTTTTACTGCATTTATCAAACTCGCTACAGCCACAGCAGCAGCAGGGTGAATATCATTGCCTTCAACCTCTTTAAATATTTTGGCTGCTTCTTTTAATTCGGTATTATTGGCTAGTAAAACATCGCCTCCGGCATCTTTCATGGCATCGTAAAGTCCTCCTGCAATTGGGTATGGAGGTTTACGGTTAGAAAGTACTTTAGCAATAATCTCTTCAACATGTTTTCGCGCTTCAGTGTCATTGTACGGAAGCATTGGTCGCGAGTCAGCTTTCCATGCATTATGTATAGGTATAAAAGGATCGTTTTGTGAAACCATCAGTTTCATTTTATTTTTGCCAAAACGGCCATCTTCAATAAAACGTAAGTTTGCTTCCCATGCTGCAATAGCTCCTGTGCCGCTACCAACTGCCTGAAAATAATAATCCGGAATACGACCAATTTTAGTAACTGCAGAAAGAACGGTTGTTCCCATTCCATCGCGGCGTGCAACATTTTTCGCTCCGCCTTCGGCAATAAATCCTTCAACCTGACAAGCTAAATTTGAAAGATGAATAGCATCGAAATAATCACTTCCTGATTTTGTAACAACTAATCGTACATTGTTTTTTATTGGTTCATCAAACCAAAGTGCATCGAGGTTGTCTTCAGGAACACAAAGTAATAATGGGATATTATTATCGGAACAAACACGAGCAAATGCACGAGCGGTATTTCCGGCAGATGCAACAACAAGAACTTTTTTCATGTCAGAATTCATGCGGGCACAAACCGAATAAGCTTCGGTTTCTTTAAATGAACAGGTGCGAAAATTAGCGCCTTTCTCAGGCCAATATCCGCTGAATGTTATATATAGATTTTCCAATCCAAGGCATTTTGCCAGTCCTTCGCTTTTATATGTAACAGGAGCAGAAGAACCTTTTAAAATCTTTTTAACAGGAAGCCAGTCGGAGAACTTATATATTCCGAATGAATCATCTTTTACTTCTATTTGTGTCTTTTTATAGATTGCGCGAACTAAAGTTGGATCGGTTTCTCCCGGAGCATCCAATGTCCAACCTTTATCTTCAAATTGTTTTCCGGTTTTAATCGATTCCAGAATATATTCGGTAGCTTTTATTTCCTGATTCATCATTTGTAACTTTATAATAATCGGTAAAAATAATAAAATTGAATGAGTAGCATAAAAAAAGACACCCGATTTAATTAAATGGATGTCTTTTCTATTCTATATGTTAAACCTTTTTATTTCACAGGTATGCTATAAACCAGTTTCAAATGCACAAACATGCTTGATCCAAATTCACTATTCTGACGGGTTCTGTCATCACCAATATTTACAAGAGGTAATCCCAAAGTAATTTTATCATCTTCTTCGAATAATCCATAATCTTTTGAAAGAGAATATCCTAAACGACCTTCAAGGTAAAAGTTATCCCATACATGCGTATTTGCAAACCACGAAAGGTCAATACTTCTGCGATCGATATAATAATTTTCAAAGTTAGGTTCATTTACCCTGTAAGTAGTTGTTAGTCCTATAAAATGGAGTCCTGATGAAAAATTCTGAGAAGCCTGATAATATATTTTTCCATAAATTGGAATTAATCCATTGATCTTGAAATTATTACCCAAGTTCCAGTCGAGATAAAAAACAGGTACAATGTATGTTCCAAAAAATTCCTGGTTGTACATAACTCCCAGGCGGTAAGTAAAATTCTCGTTTTTAATTCGTTCGTACATTACCAATCCACCTAACTGAATTGATTTTGAAAAAGATGCATTAAAATCACCCATGTATCTTGGCGAAAACAATATCTGAAGAAATGATTTGGAATTAAAACGATAAATATAACCAGTTTTAAAAATAAATCCGTGCAACCTGAAGCTTTCGAAGTCAGGATAAACAGAAGAATATGTGTTGTTAACTGCAAAATACTGATAATCGAGACTGGTATACCAAATTGAAGAATCTTTAAGTACAATAGGTAAATTCAGGTTCGACATAAAAGCGGTTTCATAATTTTTACTGTGATTACCGTTCTCTGATTCAATAAAATTATAATTTCCTGAAGCTGAAAAAATATCGAACCGTTTTTGAGCAAAAACGGATATTGTAAAGCTGATTACAAGTGTAACAGTCAAGATTTTTTTTAACATAAGATTAAGTTTTAGGTGATAAAAGGTGTCAAGTATTTCACATTTGATCACTAAATTAAACTTTTAAGATTTAAAAGCAAATTTTTAAACTGAATGAAAGTTTAAAGGATGGTAAGATGAGTTAAAATATTTTCGTTTTTTGATAAGTTGATATGCAGGGTTTGTAATCCAACCGATTGTGCAGCTTTTATATTGGTTTCAGAGTCATCAATAAATAAGGTTTCTTCAGGAATCAGGTTGCTATGTTTCATTACGTGCTTGTAAATTTCTAAATCGGGCTTTCTGTGTCCTATTTCGAATGAATAATATGATTTTTCGAACAAACTGTTAAAACTAAAGCCGAAATCAGTAATAAAATCGGAGCTGTACTTATCGAAATGAATTTTGTTGGTGTTACTCAATAAAAATATTCTGTAATTTTGTTTTGCTTTTTGAATCAGCTCAATGCGTTCTTTAGGGAAATCGAGCAACATAGCACTCCAGGCATTGTCGATTTGTTCATCACTAACCTTACTGCTAATGTGTTTACGAATTTCCATACGGAATTGGTCGGGAGTAATTAATCCTTTTTCGAGCAAATCGAATAAATCGGTTTGATTAATTAATGTATAGTTTTTTTCGAAATTCGTAAAGCCAAGTTTTTCCATTTCTGATGCGGTTTTTTGCGTGTTGAGATTAATAATAACTCCACCCAGATCGAAAATGATATTTTTAATTTTATTGGTTTGCATCAATTTTTCCCTATTTTGGAAGCAAAAATAGAAAACATTTACAGAATAGCTTATCTTTTTATAATTTTATAAAAAATCAAAACATGCAAGTAAACGGAAAAGACTATCATACTATCTGGGTAAAAGAAACCGATACTGAAACCATTCAAATTATTGATCAACGATTTTTGCCTTTTGAATTTAAGATTGTTGATTTAAAAACACCCGAAAATATTTACACAGCAATAAAAGAAATGTGGCTTCGTGGTGCTCCTTTAATTGGAGTTGCTGCAGCTTATGGAATGTATTTGGGTTTATTGCAGATTCGATCGGAGAATGAATTTGAGAATAAAATCGAAAACTTAGCTGCATATTTAAAATCATCGCGCCCCACTGCTGTAAATCTTCGGTTTGCTATTGATTTAATTTTGCAGCAGATTAAAAATGAAAGATCAATAGATAAAAAAATAAAAATTGCATTCGATACAGCTAATCAGCTTAAAGAAAAAGAAATTGAAAATTGTCGAAAAATTGGAGAGTTTGGTTTGCCACTAATTGAAGAAATAAGCAAAACAAAAAAAGGCGATGTAGTTAATATATTAACTCATTGCAATGCAGGCTGGCTGGCATGTGTTGATTATGGCACAGCTACTGCCCCAATTTATTTGGCTCATCAAAAAGGAATTAAAATTCATGTTTGGGTTGATGAAACCCGCCCACGTAATCAGGGTGCTCGATTAACAGCTTTTGAACTGGAGCAGGAAGGAATTCTTCACACAGTAATTGCCGACAATACCGGAGGATTACTTATGCAAAAAGGATTGGTTGATATGGTAATTGTTGGTAGTGACAGAACTTCGGCAAATGGCGATGTGGCAAATAAAATTGGAACTTACTTAAAAGCTCTGGCTGCTTATGATAATAAAATTCCGTTTTATGTTGCTCTTCCTCTTTCTACAATTGATTGGGATATTAACGATGGAGTTAAAGAAATTCCAATTGAACAACGCGATGAGGATGAAGTAAAATATGTTGAAGGGTGGGATGGAAGTAAAATTACCAAAGTGAGAATAATGCCCGAAAATAGTCCTGTAGCAAATTATGGATTCGATATTACTCCGGCAAAATATGTTACAGCACTAATTACCGAAAAAGGAATTTGCAGAGCGAACAAAGAAGATTTAGGGAAGTTGAGAAGTATATAATTGTAAATAAAGTTATGGGCTAAAGCCCTTTGTTTTGGGTTTAATAGCCCCGGCCTTAAGGCCGGGGTAATAATAAATAAATTGATAGGACTTTAGTCCATTAACTGAAAAATGATTTTTTTTTATTAAATAATGGATAAAGCAAACGAAGGCTACATAAAATTTAACCTGAATTGGGAAGAAAAACCGTTTGATTTCACTGATAATGATTTTTTATCGCTGAATTCGTGTCGTCAAAAACTTTTTGAGCTGGGATTAATAGGTGCTTACCCCGATGGTATTGGATACGGAAATATAAGCATTCGCTATAAAAAAAATAAATTTATTATCTCCGGTTCTGAAACAGGCAATTTCAAAAATCTTTCGAAAGATCATTATGCTTTAGTCGAAGATTATAATATAAATGATAACAGTGTACATTGTGTGGGATTAACTAAAGCATCTTCAGAGTCGATGAGCCATGCTGCTGTTTATGATAGTAATCCAAATGTTAACGCAGTAATTCATGTGCATCATAAAAAGTTGTGGGATAACTATTTAATTGTTTTTCCAACAACAGATTCTAAAGCTGAATTTGGCACACCCGAAATGGCTTTCGAAATAAGCCGATTAGCAACATCGAATAATGGAATTATAATTATGGGAGGACACAAAGAAGGAATAATTGGTTATGGTGAAAATTTAAACGAAACAACTAATATAATAATAAACTTATATAACACTTTATAGCATGATAAAAGTTGGAATTATTGGAGGATCTGGACTCGAAAATCCTGATATTTTGAAATCCCCGGTAAAGAAAAAAATTGAAACTCCTTATGGCAATCCCAGTTCAGAATTTACAATCGGGAAAATCGGGGGAGTTGAAGTTGTTATTTTATCGCGACATGGAATAAAACACACTATACCTCCAACACAAGTAAATAACAGAGCAAATATATGGGCTTTGAAAGAATTAGGTTGTGAATATATTCTTGCAACTACTGCTTGTGGAAGTCTTCGCGAAGAAATAAACCGAGGCGATTTGGTAATCTTAGATCAGTTTATCGATTTTACCCGACATCGAAAAATAACTTTTTTCGAAGAGTTTGTTTATGGTGATATGAAGCATACCGTAATGGCTGAACCGTTTAATAAAAATCTTAGGAGTTTGTTAATACAATCGGCAAATGAGTTAGGGTTAACGTTCCACAAATCGGGAACAGTTGTTACAATCGAAGGTCCGCGTTTTTCTACACGTGCTGAATCGAATATGTTTCGATTGTGGGATGCCGATGTAATTAACATGTCAACTGCACCTGAGGCTATTCTCGCCAATGAAATAGGTATTCCTTATGCTGCCATTGCCATGAGCACCGATTACGATTGCTGGAAAACAGATGAAGAACCAGTTACCTGGAAAGAAATTATTGGAATATTTAATCAGAATGTACATAATGTAATAGGACTGCTGTTGAAAACTC
>MENE01000190.1:15826-16777 GCA_001769005.1 Bacteroidetes bacterium GWA2_31_9b
AAATTGCAGGAATTTTTCTAAAACTATTGGTTAATTAATAACATTTCGTTAATATTGCAATCCGAATTTTATCGAATGATCGAAAGAAAAAACGATAAAATTTATCTGGGCCTATAGCTCAGCTGGTTAGAGCACCTGACTCATAATCAGGTGGTCCCTGGTTCGAGCCCAGGTGGGCCCACTGGCAATGAAAGCAAACCCTTGTAGATTAAGCATCTGCAAGGGTTCTTTTTTTCGTGTTGCCGGATTTTTTTTGGATCAAGACGAAAGATTGAGGATTTGGATCACTTCATATTGAGTAAACAAGAAACTAAATTTAAATTAAACCGATTCAATAAATTTGTGTCTTACAAGAAAATTCATTATTAAGTTTAATTTTAAATCGAATGAAAAAGTATATTCATACATTTACACTAACCTTTTTATTAATGATTACTCTACTTTTATCGGGCTGTAATGATAAGCCTGTTGCAAACAACGAAGATTTCAAATTTCAAGTCGATCGTTTTGACGATACTCAAATTCTACGTTACCAGATTCCTGATTTTGAATCGTTAGATTTGAGACAGAAAAAACTGTTGTATTATCTTAGCGAAGCTGCTAAATGTGGCCGCGATATTACGTTCGATCAAAATTTTAAATTCAATTTACTGGTTAGAAAAACGCTGGATGCAATTGTATCAACATACACAGGCGATAGAACAACAAATGAATTCGTAAGTTTCATGAACTATACCAAAAAAGTATGGTTCTCGAATGGTATTCATCATCATTATTCAACCGATAAGTTTATTCCCGGATTTAGTTCTGAATATTTTAAACAACTGCTTTTAAACTCAGATTCATCAAAATTTCCTTTAAATAATGACCAAACTGTTGAGCAATTTTTAACTTTTGTAACTCCAATACTATTCGATCAGAATTTATATGCTAAAAAAGTAGCATCGGAAA
>MENE01000190.1:16961-17103 GCA_001769005.1 Bacteroidetes bacterium GWA2_31_9b
TTAGAAATCTGGGACGAGTATAATGTTCTATGGGCAGGAAATACCGAAGTAAAAATAGATTATGTGAACGGATTTATTGAAGTTTATGACGATCCTATTGCAACAAAAGCTTCATGGGAATCAGTTGTTAATGTTAAAAATC
>MENE01000191.1:0-2019 GCA_001769005.1 Bacteroidetes bacterium GWA2_31_9b
TCAGCAGAATAATGCCGAAGGAGCAATGCAGTTGTATGCAGCATCAGAAAAATTAGCTGAAGATGCATCAGATAAAAAGTCATTGTCGAATACTTTACGAAGCAAAAGTAAAGCATTAAAATCTCAAAATAAACCCGAAGAAGAATTAGATGCCCGAAAGCAATCATTAGAAGTAAATAAAGAATTGAACGATGTTGAAGCACAAAATGAAGATTTACTTGAAATAGGTAAGATTTATGTAGAACAAAAGCAGGAAGATAAAGCTATTCCAGTGTTACAACAAAGTATAGGTTTTTCGGAACAAACTCAAAATATATCACAAAAAAAGGAAGCTCTTTATACGCTTTCGAAAGCCTACGAACGCTCCGATGTAAATAAAGCACTTTCTACTTATAAAGAGTATCTTACAATTAACGATAGTATTAATAGAATCCGGGAAAGAGAATTGCTTTCCCGACTTGAGCTGGCAACATCGTTAAACCGAAAACAACAGCGTATTGATTTGCTCGAAAAAGACAAAGAACTGAATGATAAAACAATTGAACTCCTTTTGCAGGAACAAACAATGCAAGAGGAATTTATTAAAAATCAGAATCGAAAGATTTATTTTTTAATCATCATTCTGTTTATTCTTGGTATTTCAACCATTTTTATATTGCGAAGTGCAAAACAAAAACGATTGGCAAATCAATTGTTAGCATTAAAATCATTACGAAGTCAAATGAATCCTCATTTTATTTTTAATGCTCTGAATTCTGTTAATAGTTATATTGCCAAGAAAGATGAACTTTCTGCAAATCGATATTTATCCGATTTTGCTTTCTTAATGCGCACTGTAATGGAAAACTCAAAACACGATTTTATTCCTTTAACTGATGAAATTAAAATAATTGAGATGTACTTAAAATTAGAACACGAGCGATTTAAAGAAAAGTTTGATTATCAATTTGTTGTTGATGAAAATATAAATACCGAATCATTTCAAATTCCTCCAATGTTGATTCAGCCCTATATCGAAAACGCTGTTTGGCACGGATTGCGTTACAAAGAAGAAAAAGGTTTTTTAAATGTTGAGCTTAAGCGGGTCGAAAAAAATCTCCAAATATTAATTATAGATAATGGTATTGGCCGAAAAAAATCGAATGAAATAAAAACTAAAAATCAACAGCAAAATAATTCTACAGGGATAAAAAATATTGAATCCCGTTTAAAAATCATAAATGAAGTACATCGGTTGGGAATACAGATTGATGTTTCAGATTTAGATCTGGAAAATCATTCAGGAACGATTGTTAGTATATTAGTACCGATGCAGGAAAATAAATCGAAATAATGGAGAATAAACTCAAAGCAGTTATTGTTGATGATGAGCTTGCCAGCAGGGAAACTCTTGCCAGTTATTTAAAAAATTATTGCCCAGATATTGAGTTGGTTGCCGATGCTGATTCAGTAAAATCAGGACTCGAAATCATTAAAAAACACAAGCCAGATGTTGTTTTTTTAGATATTGAAATGCCCTATGGAAATGCTTTCGATCTATTAGAGCAGATTGATCATGTGGATTTTGATTTGGTATTTGTTACTGCTTATAGCAACTATGCTATTAAAGCACTTAATATGAGTGCATCGTATTATATTTTAAAACCAATATCAATTGATGAATTAATAAATGCAGTTGAAAAAATTAAATCAGAGAGAAACAGTGGAGATATTTCTATTCAATCAAAAATATTAATTGAAAATATTCAATCAGCAAATAAACAGAATCATAAAATTGTTTTACCTCAGCTAAATGGATTCGATGTAATTAAAGTAAATGAAATTATTCGTTGCCAGGCTAACGATAATTTTACAGAGTTTTACTTAACAAATGGAACTAAAAAATTAATATCCCGAACATTAAAATTTTACGAAGATATTTTAAAAGATTTTGATTTTGTGCGTATCCATAAATCACATCTCATAAACCTTCAATATGTTACAAAATATATGAAAGGGAAAGGTGGTCAGGTTGAAATG
>MENE01000191.1:2062-3883 GCA_001769005.1 Bacteroidetes bacterium GWA2_31_9b
CATTCTTAGAAAAGTTTAAATAAAAAATTCCGGGACAATGCCCGGAATGATTCTATTTTTCTTTCAGATTTTTTACTTCGAATACTGATCAATTACATTATTAATACTTCTTTGACAAACTTTACAAAAAACAGTATGACGTGTATACATAATACAATCTAATTGCGAACGGTATAAACCATATTGATTATAACCCGCACCTTCAAATAATCCAATAGCATCTTTGTATTTTTCTTTACTGAAATATTCATCTTCTTGATTGTATTGACGCAAAAACAAATCTTCCATTACTTCCTCAGGAACTTTTGCTGCTCGCAAACTATCTCTTTCACGTTGAATCTGGTAGCCATGTTTGTCGAATTCTTCTTTATTCCATGGTGTAGGTAAAGGTGTCCCTTCTGTTACGATGTCTTTCCATTTCAAATTTTCTTTATCTAAAAATGCAGTAATATTGGGTTCCCATGGTTCTAATTCAACAGAAGGTGCTTCGTATGATGTTGACGATGTATAATATTCATCAGCTAAACCAGCCATGTGATGGCCCATCTCGTGAATCATGATATAATCTGAGTATTTATTATCGGAAGAAACAGTAGTATATAAATTATAAATTCCACCACCACCATAAGTACGTTCATTTACCAATATCACCATGAACTCATAAGGAACCGCAGAAGCAATATTACGAATGGTTCTGTTGTCATAGCTTAAAACATAACGTTCAGAATCGAAACTTCCATAATGCACTGATAATGGTGTTCTTTTAAATACTCCGGGGTGTGGTTTGTGAACTCCCGATTCTTGTGTAGGAGTTTCTATTACTCTTATATTTATGTCATTTTTTCTTGTGTTAAATGGTTCTGCACTTAACAATACATCGCTTAATCGTTTTGCGTCTTTGTTAAACTTATCCATTTCTATTGTTGAATAGCCATCACCTAGAATTACAATATCCAATTTGTCCTGAGCCGGGCCATTTTCGCAAATAGTTGTTACCTTTTCAGTATGAATAATATCTGCAGGATTTACTTCTCTTGATGCAGGATCAACATGTGTAGTCCAGATAGTTTGAAACACGTTTTTGGCATCTCGTTTCTTTACAATTAAAGTTACAGGATTTTTAGGCCAGGGAAATCTCAGCGATTCATGAAATGTACCCCATACCTGATCAGCCTCGGGTGTTGTTTGCCATTCGCCAAAAATATTGGCAAATCCACGTGAATAAAGCAGAACATTTGTATTCTTATCAATAACTTCATAAAAGTAAGGACCTAATTCAAGTTCATCAATCAAAACAGTTAAACTTCCTGACCATAAACCGTCTGATGCAATCTTGTCAATAGCAAAAACTTCTGTCTTTGAATTTCCTGTGTGAAAAAAATCAAACCGCATGGTTTTATTTTCAAAGTAATCGGCAAATGCTACATTGCCTTTATTTTCAACTTTTATTTCGTCGATAATTGGTTTTTCTTCTTGTTTCTCCTGTTTTTGTTTGCAAGCAAATAGAACAAGGCTAATTAAAATGGGAAGTAGTAGTGTTTTCATAGTTCGGATTTTTGTTTTAAAGATATAAATATTTCTATAAATCTTAATCTATTATCTAATTGTATTTAATTAAAGTATTTATTATTAAATAGATAAAAATATTAAATTAATTTTTTAACTTTCTAAAGCAACCTTTATAATCAAAAACAAATCTTTAATTATGTAATGAATATCTAAAATTATGAATTATGAAAACTAAACTTTATGCAATTGTTATTACATTCCTATTTTTTGCAGTTGCCTGCGAAAAGGAAATCACAGATGATTCGAAAGTGT
>MENE01000191.1:3961-8280 GCA_001769005.1 Bacteroidetes bacterium GWA2_31_9b
GAAGAATGGGAGTCATGTGCCGAATATACTTATTTTACAGATGATGAAGGTTTTGAAGTAATGGTTGTTGACTATGGCATTGAAGGATGCGAAGAATGGGGCGAATTGATAAAAGGTAAAATTACATGGAAGTGGAGAATGAATAATGAAGGATATGCTTATGAGAATATATACGAAAACTATTCTTCATGGGGAATGTCTATAAACGGATATTATAAAGGCGAATCACAATGGACAGGAACATGGAACGAAGAAGACTTTGAAGATTCCACATACTTCTATAATTGGTTTAGCGATGATTCCGAAGAAATTTCTACAAATGAAGAAAACATGACAATTTCTTTTGATGGTGGAGAAATAATTACTTATGTTTCAAATTTTAAATCAAAATTTACTTTCAATTCATATACCATGCTTGAAGGTAGTTTTAGTTATGTAAGCTCCTTAGGTGATTCGTATACTTGGGATATTATTGAACCAATTAATAGTGATTTTACATGTATATACTGGATTCCAGTAAGTGGAATTGAAGAAGGAACTTTTAATGAGGATACATATAGCATAGATTATGGAGATGGAACTTGCGACAATAAATATACTATAACTGTAAATGGTGTATCTGAAGAAATTGAAATTAACTATGATGATATTTGGATATCGGATGGTGATGATGGAACTACAACTGACTCAACAAATGTTAGTGGAAGGTAATAATTTTATATAAATTAATTTGAAAAGGCTGAATTTTCAGCCTTTTTTATTTTAACTCGATGATTTTAAATCAAATTTAAGATGATAGTCAACAAGTTCTTTTATAGGATTTTTTAATATGAGATCAATTTTCAACTTAAATTCGGCAGCAATTTCTTTTAGTTGTTTTTCAAAATAAAAACCTGTACTTCCTAAAACACGAATTTTGTATTTTTTATATTCAGGATATTTACAGATGTGATTTTTAAATAACTGATTAAATGATTTTTTAATAATTGAGTCAATTTGTTTATGTTCGGAATTATTCGATATAAACTCACAGAAAGATGCTAAAAAACTATTTGGCAAAGGTTCTCTATATACTTTTCGCAGAATATCATCTTTCGAGAGATGAAAAGTATTTTCAAATTTTTCTTTAATATCATCAGAAAGATTATTGTTCAGAAAGTCGGTAATAAAAAGTTTTCCTAAATGATCGCCACCACCCTCATCACCAAATACATAACCTAGTGATTTAATATTTTGAATAATTTCAGTTCCATTATATAAACAGGTACTGGCTCCTGTGCCAAGAATTACAGCTATTCCCTGATCATTTTTAAATAGTGCCCTGGCTGCTGCCAAAAGGTCTGTTTCAATATTAATTTCTGATGTTGAAAAAATGGGCTTTATACCATTAAAAATTACTTCTTTCATCTGTTCTGATGAGCATCCGGCTCCATAAAAGAAAATTTTTTCTACAGATTCATTTATTTTTTGATCAGTAAAAACTGGTTTTATTATTTCTGATATTTCTGAACTCTTCTTAAAAAAAGGATTTAAACCTTGTGTCGTATATGATGCAATTACTTTTTCATTATCAATTAAAACCCAATCTGTTTTTGTTGATCCACTGTCGGCAATTAATATCATTTTCTTACATATTTAATGT
Source organism: Bacteroidetes bacterium GWA2_31_9b (assembly GCA_001769005.1). GTDB lineage: Bacteria > Bacteroidota > Bacteroidia > Bacteroidales > UBA12077 > UBA12077. The sequence goes on from MENE01000191.1 coordinate 5,604, forward strand.
TAAGTAAATTCATTGCATTACTTTCTAATCCAGAAATAGTGAGATTTGTAAAAAGGATTACTTCATCGTAATACAAAGGAACAACAACTGCATCATTCATAATTTGTTTGTCCATTTCTCTGTAAATCAGATTTCTTTTTGAATCATCAATTTCATTCAATGAATTGTTATAAAGCTTATCGAAAATATCATTTTGATATTGAGTGTAATTCGGGCCCGAAGGGCTTTTGTTTTCGCTATAAAATAAAGCCATATAATTTTCAGCATCAGGATAATCTGCAATCCACGAACCTCTGAAAAAATCAAGCCTTGAATTTGCAACCTGTTCCCTAAATGTAGCTCCGGTGCTAACATCAATATTTATAATTATTCCAAATTGTGATAGTTGTTGCTGAATGTATTCACACAAATCTAGATAATCGTTTGTAGTAGTTAATGTTATTGGTTTTAATCCTTCACCATTTGGGAATCCTGCTTCTTTTAATAATTCTCTGGTTTTGTCAGGGTTGTAAGTGAAATAAATAATACTATCAGAAAATGCAGGTAATCCTTTTGGAATAAATCCATTAATTGCTGGTGTTCCAATATTATTTCGAAGGTATTTCATCATTTTTACTCTATCGAAACCATAATTTATTGCTTGCCTAATTTTTTTATTAAAAACAGGATTTCCAGTATCTGTACTTTTCGACGAATCAACCATGAAACCTAAATACTCAGTATTCAAATAGGGTTGATTTATCATTTTAATCTTATCTGAATATTTCGGATTCAGTTTACCTGACTTAGTAATTAACTCATCTTTATTTGCAGCATTTAATCCTGAAATAAAATCGATATTACTTTTCAAAAATTCCAAAAATTCTGATTGTTTATCGTTTATAAATGTGATAGATATGGCATCAAGATAAGGCAATCTGATTCCTTGCTCATCAGTTTCAAAATAATCTGGATTTTTAACCAAAACTAATTTTTCATTTTCCTTCCATAATTTAAACATAAACGGGCCTGTTCCTACCGGATTTTTTCTGAAATCGTTTCCATAGTACTCAACAATCTCATGTGGAATTACAGAACAATATTGCATGGTTAATAATCCCAGGAATGCAGGAAATGGCGATTTTAATTGAATTTGTAATATTGTATCATTCATCGCAACAATCCCGTTTTCTTGAACATTATTTAAAATCCATGCCCCGGGCGAAGCAGTTTTACTGTCTGAAATACGGCTTAAGCTATAAACAAAATCCTGGGCAATTACTTTTCTTCCTTTACCATTTTCGAAATGCTCATTATCATGGAAATAAACATCATTTCGTAAATAAAATGTATAGATTTTCCCATTTGTAGATATTTCCCATTTATTAGCTATGGATGGTTTTACATTCAATAAGTTATCCATTTGAACCAATCCATTGAAAAGTTGGTTTGCAGGCCAGATTAATACCTGACTTTTTGCAAATGCAGGATCAAGTGTCGATATTCCTTTTGATTCGTTGTACCTGAAAACTTTTTTACTGTTCGAATTCTTTTCCGAGTGAGTACAGGAAATAATGAATATGAGTATAAAAATGAAATTAAATTTTATAAATCGATACATGAATTTTGTTTTGAATAAACAAATTTAGATAAAAAATCGATAGAGATTAGTTAAATCATTATGTTCAGAAGTACGAATTAATGAATGTGTTAAAATTGTGGTGGTACGAAATTTGTAAAGCGAAAATTTAATAAAATTAAAAAAGCCAGAAACCTGTTGTTCCTGACTTTCTTAATACCCTAAAAATTAAACCTAAAATTTAATGAAAAAACTGTTTTTATAAATTTTACTTGCAGATAACTAGCAAGTTAAACAGAAATGTTCATCTATATACTATAACGTTTAACTCGGTTTTTTGTTACGGTTTTGTTTAATAATTTATTGAAAATTTTAAAGTTTTTTTTGAAATGCTTATTAAAGTGAGATTTCAAATCAAAAATAAATGAAATATTTTATATGTTATGCAACATAATAATTCACCAAGAATTCATTCTGATTAAAATTTAATATTTATTCCTCCTATAATATTTATTCCTGCTTGAGGAAAGTAACCATCCATAGTGTATTCTTTATTTTCATAAATATATGAATATACCCAGGCATTCGATTCATATTGATAATTAAACAAATTGTTAACTAAGATGTTAAAATTGATTTCTTTAATCCCCTTAAAATATATAGAATAGCTAAGTTTTAAATCAGAAACAAAATAGGGGTCAAGAGTTTTTTCGTTATTAGATGTATTGTCGATAAATTGTTTACCAACAAATTTCGATATCAGATTTATTTTAAGGTTCTTAAGTATTTCGAATGAAATATTTGAATTAGCAATAATTTCCGGCGAAAATGAAATGTCAGTTTCTCCTAGTTCTCTAACTGTTTGTTCTCCTGTTTCCCAATTATCCCAATTATCAATATATTCAGTAAAATTTTTAATTTTATTTCTACTGAGTGTTGCACCAAAATCAATTGATAATTTATTTGCTATTTTAACTCCGGTTGCAAGTTCAATACCTAGTCTGTAACTTTTATCAACGTTTGTCATAACAGGAGATCCAACATCGTTTATTTGGCCTGTTAATACTAGCTGATCTTTATAATTCATATAATAAACATTGCTGTTTAAATAAATCCATG
>MENE01000191.1:8365-15215 GCA_001769005.1 Bacteroidetes bacterium GWA2_31_9b
ACGATTAGGTTCCCTGTTGGCAATACCAAATGATGTATATAAGGAATGAATATCGGATAACTGAAAGAACAATCCTGCTTTTGGATTTAAGAAATTAAAATAATGATTTTGGCTAATATCTCTTAAATCATCATCAAAACCTTTTATTGAGTAATCAATATAACGATATTGTAAATCGACAAAAGCACTTAATTGGCTAAAAATGGTATAATTTACTTTTGAGAAGATATTAAAATCGGTTTTTGTTCCATCGTTATCGTACCATCGATGACGAATTGATCCATTACTTGCATATTGTGCCCAAATTACTTCTCCAAAATGATTTCCTAAATATTGGTTCCAACCACCACCCACAGAAATATCTAAATTATTGTGTTGATAATCAGTAGAAAATACAAATCCATAGAAATGATTATCCAACCATTTTTGTTGAATCAAATCGGTTGATTCTATTGTATCTGATGTAAGCATTACAGGATCAAGATTATAATCTTCTAAATCTCTGTCCTTTTTGTATTGTTCGTAATATCCTTTTCCGCGGGTATAATGTAAAGCTGTATTAAAATGTAAGTTTGGATTTAATTCTTGTGAGTAAAACAATTGATAATGATCTTGTTGGTAATTATCAGTTTCATTGTCGTATGTGTACAAATTATATGTTCTGCTGTTAGAATTAACCAAATTTTGGTATTCTACATCATCTATTAACCAATGATCTAAATAGCGTTGCATACCTTCAGTATCATTTTCTAAACGTACTTTTGGAACGCCATTCCAAGCCTGATATGTTTTTTCTTTACCTGAAGTGAGATTAAATTTTAATATACTTTTGCTTGTTAAATATGCTCCTGAAAAATAATACGAACTTAAATCGGATGAAGCCCTATCGATATAACCATCAGATGTAATTTTTGATAATCTGCCATCGAATGTAAAATGATTATTAATTAATCCTGTTCCAAAACTTGCAGCATTTCTGAATGTGTTAAATGATCCTGCAAAAGAGTTGATCTCTGCATAAGGGTCACGGTTAAACGTTTTTGTTTGCAGATTTATAGTTGCTCCAAAAGCAGCTGCTCCATTTGTTGATGTTCCAACACCACGTTGTACCTGAATATTATCTACTGAAGAAACAAAATCGGGCATATTAACCCAAAAAACTCCATGCGATTCTGAATCATTAAGTGGAATACCATTTACAGTAATATTTATTCGGTTCATATCCGTTCCACGAATTCTGAAATTGGTATATCCAATTCCTGTTCCTGCATCAGAAGTTGAAACTATTGATGGTGTACTGCCAATAATATAAGCAATATCTTGCCCAAAATTATTTTCTTGTATTGTTTTATTTGTGATGTTTGAATAAGAAATTGGATCTTTGTCCTTTGCTCTGGTTGCATTTACTATAACATCTTCGGTTAAAATGCTTGACGGAGTTAGGACGAACTCAAAAACTTGAGAATTAGTCAGGTCAATTGTTTGTTCAAACGTATTGTAACCAATGTACGAAACTATTACAATGTATTCATTCTTAGTTAACTTCGATAAAGTAAATTTACCTTCAGAGTTGGTTGAAGTTCCTTTATACAAATCTTTAATAACTACGTTGGCTCCTATAAGTGGTTCACCTTGTTGGTTTTTAACACTTCCGGTAATAACCGATTGAGCTGTTGCTTCATATAAAATGAAGAACGAAAAAATAAAAATTACTATCCTTTTCATAATTTACCATTTAATTGTTAAACATTCGGATAGTTGATGTGCTATTCTCAAAAAATAATAAAATGCATTGAGGTCTCTAAATGCTTTCATTGTTTTTATTAAATAATGGTTTGTGCTTACAATTTGCAAACAGTTTACATCAACTTTAATTAAAAACAATGGGTTTGTTTGATTTTACTCTTTTCCCTATCTGGAATTACCCGGACGAGGTTCGAAGGGTTTGATCTCAGCCTGAAATTTTAAGGCACCCCCATTGATCGGGTCAAAATTAGAAGTAATTTTTTATAAAACAAAAAAAAGCCGGATGTTTTCCGGCTAAATTATTTTGAGTACTTTTTTATTAATCAACTGCTACTTTAAGTACGTCTTTTATTGCTTTGTGAAAAGTATCTTTAGGTAAAGCTCCCATTGCCATTTGTGGCTCTCCTACTTTTGGAACAAATAATAATGATGGAATGCTTCGTACTCCAAACATTGCAGAAAGTTCCTGCTGATCTTCTGTATCTACTTTGTAAATATTCAATTTACCTTCGTATTCTTTAGCAAGCTCTTCAAGAATAGGAGCAACCATTTTACATGGCTGACACCAGTCGGCATAAAAATCGATTAAACATGGCACATTGCCTTCGAATTTCCATTCTTTGTTTGCTTCAAAGTTAAATACTTTTTCTTTAAATGTCTCTTTAGTTAAATGTTCTAGCATTTTGTTAAGGTTTATATGTTAATATTAAATTCAAATCTATAAATGTAAATATATAAATGTGTAATTTGTATTTCAAATCTTGTTCCAATCATTTATTTATGTTGATTAAACAAAAAAAACTGCAAATAGTTGTAATTTTGTCATAGAAAGTAACGAATTGTCATATCTATATATGAAGAAATGTCTTAATAATCCGATTTTCAATATTATATCGCAAATTGCTGATGAAAATAACCTACAAACATTTGTAATTGGAGGTTATGTTCGTGATGCAATTATGGAACGGAATTCAAAAGACATTGATATTGTTACATTAGGGAGTGGGATCGATTTGGCAGAAAAAGTTGCTTCAAAGTTAGGAAACAATGTAAGAGTAAATGTTTTTAAAACCTTTGGAACAGCAATGCTAAAGCTGAACGATTTAGAAGTTGAATTTGTTGGTGCCAGAAAAGAATCATATAGCGAGAACTCAAGAAAACCGATAGTTGAAAACGGAACACTAATAGATGACCAGAGAAGAAGAGACTTTACAATAAATGCATTAGCTATTTGTTTAAATAAAGATAATTATGGTGAATTAAATGATCCTTTTAATGGGATTTATGATATTGAAAATAAAATTATTCGTACTCCTTTAGATCCGAATATAACCTTTTCTGATGATCCTTTACGAATGATGAGGGCTGTTCGATTTGCAAGTCAACTTAATTTTTCAATTGAAGAAACAACATATCAGGCTCTTAAAGACAATAAATCGCGATTACAGATTGTTTCAAATGAACGTATTATTGATGAGTTTAATAAGATTCTGCAAACTTCAAAACCATCTTTTGGAATAAAAATACTCGAAAATACAGGTCTTTTAGCTGAATTTTTTCCAGAAATTACAAATTTAAAAGGTGTAGATGAGGTAATGGGAAAAATGCATAAAGATAATTTCTATCACACTCTTGAAGTTCTCGATAATGTTGCTCAAAAATCAGACGATCTTTGGCTCCGATGGGCTGCTTTACTTCACGATATTGCTAAACCTAAAACTAAAAAGTTTATCGAGAATATTGGTTGGACATTTCATGGACACGAATTTCTTGGAGCCAAAATGATTCCAAGTATTTTCAGAAGATTAAAACTCCCGTTGAATGAAAAAATGAAGTTTGTTGAGAAGCTTGTACAGTTGCATTTGCGTCCAATAGTTTTATCTCAGGAAATTGTTACAGATTCTGCTGTTCGCAGATTGCTTTTTGATGCCGGAGACGATATTGACAGTTTAATGCTGCTTTGTGAAGCCGATATCACATCAAAAAATGAAAAGACCGTTTCAAAACACATGAATAACTTTAAACTTGTTCGCGACAAGTTAATTGAGATTGAAGAAAAAGATGCGGTTCGAAATTTTCAACCACCTATTTCGGGCGAGCTTATTATTGAAACTTTTAATATTAAGCCGGGACGTGAAGTGGGAATAATTAAAAATGCAATTAAAGAAGCTATTCTTGATGGTGAAATCCACAACAATTATACCGACGCTTATCAGTTTATGCTTAAAAAAGGAAATGAAATAGGGTTGAAGGCAAAAAAGTAAATCTTACTGCTTGAAGTTGATTATTAAGTAGGTAGGTAAATGATCGCTAAAACCACCAATATAGCTATATCCTGAGAATGTTCTTTTAGGCTTGAATCCAAAATATGTTTCATCGGGTTCAAGTAAAAAATCTGAATTTAAAATATGTACATCGTTTATTGAAGTAAACATCTTTTCTTCTGAATTTAATAGCGACCCGGAAACAATTATCTGATCTAAAACACCCCATTCACCTTCGTATTTATTACTTCCAATATTTTGTTTCTTGAAATTTGCCGACAAATTATAAAGGTTAATATTATTTATCTCATCAAAGTTATTTCTGGCATTTAAAGCCTCACTTAGACTGCTATTTTCGGGATAATCATTAAAATCACCCATAATAACTATTTTTGCTGATGGTGTACTATTCAATATTGAATCAACATTCGATTTTAAAACTGATGCAACAAAAATTCGTCTGTCTTCCGATTCCAATTGACCACCCCAACGCGAAGGCCAGTGATTAATAAAAACATGCAATGTGTCTGTACTATTTGCAAGCCCTTTAACATATAATATGTCGCGGGTTTTATTATCTGGCTGATCAGGATAATTTATGGGTATTGCTTTAAGTGAAATTGGGTCGAATAAATCGGAACGATATAACATCCCAACATCAATTCCTCTTCTGTCGGGCGATTCTTTATGAATGATCTGGTATTCAAACTTTACTAAAGGAGTTTTATTTACTAAATCGTTTAAAACCTTTCGGTTTTCTATTTCGCATAAGCCAATAACAGCAGGTGGATTCCAACCTCCAATTGAAACAATTACTTTGTATATATTATTTAGTTTACTATAATATTTGTGGTTATTCCAGAATCGGACCCCCTCAGGAAGAAATTCTTCATCATTTGTTAACGTGTCGTCCTTTGTGTCAAATAGATTTTCAACATTATAAAACATGATTTTATATGCATTCTCTTGGGTTGGATTATTACTTTGTCCATGAATACAAAAAGGTGAAAAAAATGCATATAATATAAAAATAACGAATAACCAGAATCTCATAAGTAATTTTTATTTAGTTTCAACACGTTCAAAAGCTCCAATATCAGGCCCGTTATCAATTGTTCGGTTATTAAGATATATATCTAAAGGAAAAGATAATCCAATTTGAATCTTACCGAAATCTTTTGCTGGCGACAATGTATCCAGTTCATAATCATTGTTATAAGGATCGTTGAATTTGGGATCAACATTTTTTAATATATTGATATAGTTCTCAGTATTTCCTGTATTTATTGTCGGTTCTATTTTTATTAATGAATAATCAAATGCATAGTTGAATTCACCGGCAGAATTTTTATCAAGGAAGATTTCAGATTCTTTGTTTCCATAAATAATACAATTGCCAAAATAAGCTTTACTTAACGAACGAATCTGGGTATTTCCATAAATATCAATATAATAATTGTTAATAAGTATTGATGGAGTTGTACGGCTTGAATAGCCCCAATAATTGGCAAAGGTACAATGGTTAAATTCATACGATCCTCCAAGTGTAAGTGCAGTAGCAAATTGCCCGCAATTGGCAATTACGGTATTATATGCTTCAATTGTTGTTCCTTGTGCATACACACCTGTTGAAGTCATATTCTCAATTTTTGAGTTTGATAAAAGTAAGGTTGGATTATCTGTATTTGCAAGTGTATCAACTTGAATTCCAATTATGGCGTTTCTAATTTCTGAAAAATTAATTACATTATCTTTACTTCCTGGCAATAACCAAATACCGTCCCACTGACCCGGTATATCATTGTACATTTCTTCAAGCCTGTCGCCGGTAAAAATTACCGGTGATTCAAATGTGCCATTAGAAATCATTGTGCCGGCAACATACATTCTCGATTGATTATGAAAGTGAAGTTTAACACCAGCTTCTATAGTTAGTGTACTTGCTGTATCAATAAATAAGTAATTATAAATAAGATATGGTTTGTCGTTTATCCATGTTTCAGTTTGAATAATTTGACTGTTTAATATATGAACATCTTGTCCCCACGATACCAAATTAACATCCTGAATGTTGTTATTAAATGAAAAAACGATTGAGTCTTTTACAACCATTGGTAAATTTTGATTTGTTGGATCAATAGTAACTTCAATAAAAATATACAGACTGTCTTTCGATCGGAGTTCAATATTATTTAATTTGATTCCTGAATAACCATCAATATTTAATCTGTAAGGAGATGATTCACCTCCAGCTAAATAGATTGATGAAATCCGAATTGAATTTTTATAAGGATTTTTTACAATAAGTTGCTTTGTTGCAGAACCAATTGTTGTAAAAACGGTGTCAAATAATACAGTATCGTTAGAAAATTTAAGTTTTGCATTTGATGAAGTGTAAAATTCATCTTTTTCACACGAGAATGTCAGATAAATGAGTAATACAGGCACTAGTAATTTGAAAAAATACTTCATACTTTAAATTAAAAAAGATTAATTACGAAATAACATAAAATAAACGATAGAACAGGATTAAAATTATAAGAATTATTGGATGCAAAGTTTTTTACAAATTTTTTAGATGACAAATTTAAATAATTGTTTACATTTGTTATAATTTGAATAGTTTTCGATTTTGGAGTATCAATATCACAATAGATAATGAAAGTACAAAAAGCAACATCCGACAATATTCTAGAGATAATGTATCTTTTACAGGTATGTATTGAGGATTTTAATAAACATAGTATTTATCAATGGAATATTGCTTATCCTGATTATTTTAGACTTTTACATGAAGTTGAAATTGGTTCTTTGTTTATAATAAAACAAAAAGGTGTTTG
>MENE01000192.1:0-1902 GCA_001769005.1 Bacteroidetes bacterium GWA2_31_9b
CAATCTATGTATTAATTTTTTGAGAATTGGCGATTCATTAAATTTTTTCACTTCTCTAAAGAGGCTTTCAATGCTTCAGTTCAATCTTCTTAAAGAAATGATATTACCCGAATATGAGTTTTTATGGAAACTAGGGTTCGAATCAAATGATTTTTATTTAAAACTATGTGGAGCAGGTGGTGGAGGTTATCTGTTAGGGTTTAGTCATGAAATTGAAACAATAAAAAAGTTGATTAAAGAATATGAATTAAAAATTATAGTAATTTAATTATAACTGGTCTTTTATATTGCGCAATAAAATGAAAAATAGTTAATAACTTTCGTTAGACTGATGCAAGCCAAATACTGTTACTATATAATATAAAAAATCCTGCCTACTCGCAGTAGACAGGAAGAAAATATCAAATAAAAATACAATAATTTATTTTGCGGGAATATTTTTTAAAACTTCAATTAATAAATCCCAAAATTTTATTGTTGTTTCAATATTAATTCGTTCTTCAGGAGTATGTGCACCTTTTATTGTTGGACCAAAAGAAATCATATCTAAATAGGGATATTTTTCGAGAAATAATCCGCATTCCAAACCAGCATGAATAGCTCTAACCAAAGGTTTTTTGTTAAATAATTTTGTATAAGCAGCTTCGGTTAAAGTCATAATTTCAGAATTGGTATTTGGTTTCCATCCCGGATATCCTTCACCATGTTCAACTTTTGCAGCAGCTAAACGAAATACACTTTCTACTTTTCTCGAAATATCGTGTTTAGCAGAATTAACAGAACTACGCTGGCTTGTAGTTATAAAAATTTTATTGTCCTCAATAAATTTTATAGATGCAAGGTTAGTAGATGTTTCAACTAATCCTTTCATTTCCATACTCATTGCATATACTCCGTGAGGACAGGCATACAATGAATTGAATAAAGCAAATTGAGTATCTTCATCAATAACGAATTTTGGAGTATTTACCTTTTCAATTGAAAGTTCTAATTTAGTTTCGGTAATTGCAAACTCACCTTTGATATCAGGAACATATTCATTAAAATAGTCAAATAACCCTTCCTTCTCGTCTTTATGAACAGTAATAACCGCAAAAGCTTCACGAGGAATAGCATTTCGTGCTTTACCGGCTTCAAAATCAGAAATACGGATATCAAACATATTTCCAGCATTCCATAGGAAACGGTTCATGATTTTTATTGAATTACCTAATCCTTTATCAATCTCGTCACCTGAGTGTCCACCATTTAAACCAGTAACAGATACTTTTATACCAATATGTCCTTCAGGAACTTGTTCTTCTTCATAATATAAAGTTGCTAAAGTGTCAATTCCTCCGGCGCAACCGATAAATAATTCACCTTCATCTTCAGAATCGAGATTAACCAATACTTTACCATCGAAAAATCCTGGTTGTAAAGCAAATGCACCTGATAAACCGGTTTCTTCATCAACAGTAAATAAACACTCAATAGGGCCATGTTCAACAGTTGTTGAAGTAAGAATTGCCATTTGAGCTGCAATTCCAATTCCGTCATCAGCACCTAAAGTTGTTCCTTTAGCTTTTACCCATTCACCATCAATGTATGGTTGAATAGGATCTTTATCAAAATCATGTTTTGTACCTTCGTTTTTTTCACAAACCATATCAATATGACTTTGTAAAACAACGGTTTTAATATTCTCTTTACCTTTTGTTGCTACTTTCTTAATTAAAACATTACCAATTTCGTCACGTTTGGTTTCAAGATTATGTTTTTTACCAAAATCAATTAAAAATTGAATAATTTTTTCTTCTTTTTTTGATGGGCGTGGAACCTGGCAAATATCTTCGAAATAATTCCATACTGCTTTTGGTTCTATGTTCTCAAGTACTTTCATGTGATTAATATGTTAAATTT
>MENE01000192.1:1908-3066 GCA_001769005.1 Bacteroidetes bacterium GWA2_31_9b
TTTTATTTTTTGTAAACATACAAAACAATACATAACAGCCAAACAAAATTCAATATTTTTAATTTAAATTTTATAATTAACCATATAATAAGTATTCAATAAAAAATGAAAATAAATGTTTTAAAACTAGTTTAAGTTGCTTGTTTTCGTTTTTTTATCAACAAGAATTATAATATTTTTACAAAAATATAAAACCAAATAATAACTTAAAAAAGATAATCATGGCTAAAAGAACAATCGTTTTAATGCCCGGAGACGGAATAGGAAAACCGGTATTAGATGAAAGTATAAGAGTATTAGACGCTGCAGGATTTGAAGCAGATTATGTTCATGCAGATATTGGTTGGGAATTTTGGTGTAAAGAAGGAAATCCACTTCCACAACGTACCCTTGATTTAATAGCAAAACACAAAATTGCACTTTTTGGAGCTATTACTTCAAAACCAAAAGATGAAGCATTTAACGAATTAGCACCTGAATTAAAAGAAAAAAATCTTGTATATGCAAGCCCTATTGTTGGCTTACGTCAGCATTTCGATTTAGATATTTGTATGCGTCCTTGTCGATCTTATAAAGGAAACCCTTTAAATTTCATAAGACGAAGTGCTAATGGTGGAGTTGAAGAACCAATGGTTGATGCAGTTATTTTCCGCCAAAATACTGAAGGATTATACGGTGGTGTTGAATGGTCAAACCCTCCACAACAAGTTTATGATGCATTGATGACAAACAAAGCTTTTGTGAAAAACTTTAGTTCATGTCCTAAAGAAGAATTATCGGTTTCTACCCGAATTTTTACTAAAAAATATACAACACGAATTTTAAAAGCAGCTTTCGAACATGCTAAAAAGTTTGGTTATCCATCGGTTACACTTTGCGAAAAACCAAATGTTATTCGTGAAACATCCGGAATGATGTACAAACTTGCACAACAAATGCAAAAAGCAGAATATCCTGAAATAAAACTTCATAATACCAACATTGATGCTCAAATGATGTGGTTAACTAAAAATCCTGAAGAATATGGAGTTATAGTTGCTGGAAATATGTTTGGAGATATAGCATCTGATGGTTTTGCAGGTTTAATTGGTGGTTTAGGTTTTGCTGCTAGTGCTCAATTTAATCAGGAATCAGGTATTGGAGTATTTGAGCCTACTC
>MENE01000192.1:3213-9605 GCA_001769005.1 Bacteroidetes bacterium GWA2_31_9b
AGCTTAATTATAAATTTTTAAAGAGGATGTCTGATTTTGACATCCTCTTTTTTATACTAATCAGAAATAAAAAAATAATGATATGAATGCACAAGTATTGGATTTGTGGCCAGAATTAGAATGGATAAAAGATAAAGACTTACGTGAAAAAACAGCTAAAACATGGGAATTAGCCCTTGAGCAAAGTGTTTTAACACCTCAGGATTTAAAAACCATTCCGTTTACTTTATTGGCACAAACAAAAGTTTCATTTATGGATCATAAACGTGCTGTTGTTCATATTGCACGCGATGCAGGAAATAAATGTAACGAGTTTTTTAAAAATGATTTACCTGTAAATATTGATGTTCTAATTGCCGGAGCAATACTTGCTGATGTTGGCAAATTGTTGGAATATGAAATGAAAGATGGCAAGTCTGTTCAGGGAAGTTATGGTAAATATTTACGTCATCCATTTTCTGGTGTTTCATTAGCCGAAAAATGTGGTGTTCCTGCTGAAGTGTGTCATATTATTGCAACTCATGCTGGTGAAGGTGATATGGTAAAACGTACTACCGAAGCATACATTGTTCACCATGCCGATTTTATGACTTTCGAACCATTTAAAGCAAGATTAATAGTTTAATCATAAATAACTTTTACTTTTAATTGATTAAATAAATTGTGAGCCATGAGTTATTTTAATAAAGCCAAAGAGTTATTCCGAATGATAGAAAACGGAAAAATGCTTGAAGCATTAGATTTGTTTTATCATCCAGATGTTATTGTAATTCAAGCTGATGGGGTAAAAAGAATTGGGGTAGAAGCAAACAAAAATTATGAAAAAGATTTTTTAAATAATATTCAGGAAATTTTTGGTGCTGAATTACTTTCAATTACTTCAGATGAAGAACGACACATTACTATGGTTGAATATTGGGTTCATATAAAGTTTAAAGATGGTACACGCAAGAAATATGAAGAAGTTTCGGTTCATTATTGGAAAGATGACAAGATAATAAAAGAACGTTTTTACGAAGGGAAAAGCTAAATAAATAAAAAACCTGAATAATTTATTCAGGTTTTTTATTGAGACAAGTTATTAAATGACTTTAATATAACCTATTAGAATTACTTGTAATTTTTACCAAATAGAGGCTCTTTTATCTTCAGGAAGATATAATGCATCACCTGGTTCAACGCCAAATGCAGCATGGAATTCTGGCATGTTTGCAAGAGGCGAATTTACTCGATTTTCAGGAATAGGATGCTCGTCTTCTTTTGTATATCTTATCTTTTCCTTATCACGAATATTGTTTGCCCAAACACGTCCCCAACTTAAGAAAAAGCGTTGTTCAGGTGTAAAACCATCAATTAATTCTGCCTGAGGATTTAATTTTTGAGCATTATTAAATGCAGTTAAAGAAATTGTTAAACCTCCAAAATCAGCGATATTTTCACCTAATGTTAATTTACCATCTGCATGTAAAGAATCAATAATAATTATTTTATTATGTTGATCAACTAATACCTGTGTTCTTTCGTTAAATCTTTTAGAGTCTTCCTCAGTCCACCAATCAGTAAGATTTCCTTCTTTATCATAAAGTCTTCCATGTTCGTCAAAACCATGCGACATTTCATGACCAATTACAGCACCAATAGCTCCATAGTTGATTGCATCATCGCCATCCAAATAGAAAAAAGGTGGTTGTAATATTCCTGCAGGGAAACAAATTTCATTTAAAGTAGGAGCATAGTATGCATTTACAATATGTGCAGGGAAGAACCATTCTGTTCTATCAACAGGTTTTCCAATTTCATTTAAATTATCTTCTTTCCAAAATTTATTTGCTTCTAATACATTTAAAACAAATGCTTCGCGACCAACTTCAAGATTTGTGAAATCTTGCCATTTATCAGGATAACCAATCTTAACATTCATTGAAACTAATTTATCTTTTGCTTTGATTTTAGTTTCTTCACTCATCCACTCCAGGTTATCTATTCTTTGTCCTAAAGCATCTTTTAAATTTTGAACCAGAGTTACCATTCTTTCTTTAGCTTCAGCAGGGAAATATTTTTCTGAAAATTTCTGACCAATAGCATCACCAAGAGCACCGCTGGTACTTTCTAAAACTCTTCTCCAACGTTCTTGCATTTGCTCGCTTCCACTCATTGTACGCCCATAAAAATCGAAATTTTGCTCCTGAATAGCATTTGTTAAATAATTTGCTGTTTCGTTAAAGTAATTCCAATAAAAATATGCTTTCCATTCATCAACAGGAACATCTATAAACATTTTGTTGATTTCAGCAAAAAAGTTAGGCTGACGAACATTAATATCACCAGTATAATCAAGACCAATATTTGACATGTATTTATCCCAATTAAAGTTAGGATATAGCTCTTTAACTTCTGCTTGTGTTTTTTTATTATAAGTAGCGTTTGGATCACGACTTTCTAATCTGGTCATTGAAGCTTGTGCTAAACGAGTTTCAATCTTCATTATAGTTTGAGCGTCAACTTTTGCTTGTTCTTCAGAAATACCACCTAGAATAAGCATTTTTTCTAAATGTGCAACATATGCTTTTCTTAGTTCTTGTGAGCGTTCATCACCATTTACATAGTAATCTCTATCGGACATTCCCAAACCACCTTGCCCAATATGAGCAATATTCATATCACTGTTTTTAACATCAGCTGATCCAAAAAAACTGAAAGTTGTTCCAATTCCATATAAATGAAAATGTGCAATTTGATTTTGTACATCTTCAATAGTTGCAATTGAAGCAATTCGTTCAAATTCAGGTTTTAATGGAGCTAATCCTTGTTCTTCAATTTTAGCTGAATCCATTCCCATTGCATAGAAATCACCAATTTTTTGTTCAATTGTACCTTTTTCATGTTTTCCTTTTGCAAGTTCTTCAATTAAAGTTTGAACTTTAATACTTGTTTCTTTTCTTAACTGATTAAATGTACCATAAGAACTTTCATCTGCAGGTAAAGGATATTTTTTCATCCATCCATTATTTGCATAACGGAAAAAATCATTTGCAGGATCAAAAGTAGTATCAATTAAACTTACATCAAGTGTAATTTTTTCCTTAACTTCTTTTTGGCAAGATGATATTAATCCCATAACTAATAAGGTTAATAAAATAATTTGTAATTGTTTCATAATTTGTAATCTTTATTAAATTAAAATTTGTTAAAATAAAAAAGCTGCTCAATTTATAATTTGAGACAGCTTTTTAAAAAAATAGTTTAATCGATTATCGATAAATTATTCAAATTTTTTGAATACTTCTTTAATACGTTTCATTGCTTCGCGTAATTGCTCTTCTGTAATTACTAATGGAGGAGCAAAACGGATAATATTACCATGAGTTGGCTTTGCTAAAACACCATTTTCTGCCATAGCAACACAAACATCCCAAGCAGTTTTTCCTGGTTTATTTCTTATAACAACTGCATTTAATAATCCTTTACCACGAACCAATTCAATCATATCTGATTTAATTCCACTAAATTCTTCTCTAAAGATTTTACCTAATCGTTCAGCATTTTCGGCAAGTTTTTCATCTTTTACAACTTCAAGAGCAGCAATAGCAACTTTTCCGGCAATTGGATTTCCACCAAATGTAGAACCATGTTCTCCTGGTTTAATAGTTAACATGATTTCATCGTTTGCTAAAACTGCAGAAACTGGCATAACACCACCAGAAATTGCTTTACCTAAAATTAAAATGTCAGCTTTAACACCTTCATGATCGCAAGCAAGTAATTTACCTGTACGAGCAATACCAGTTTGTACTTCGTCTGCAATAAAAAGTACGTTGTATTTTTTACACAAATCAAATGATTTTTTCAAATATCCTTCTGCTGGAACAAATACACCTGCTTCACCTTGAATAGGCTCAACAAGGAATGCAGCAACATTTGGATCTTTTAATTCATTCTCAAGTGCTGTTAAATCGTTATATGGAATTTTTACAAATCCTGGAGTAAAAGGACCATAATCGTTATATGCATCAGGATCAGTTGACATAGAAATGATTGTAATCGTTCTTCCGTGGAAGTTTTCGTTACAAACAATAATTTTAGCCTGATTTTGTGGAATACCTTTAATTTTATAACCCCATTTACGAGCAAGTTTTAATGCAGTTTCATCTGCTTCAGCACCTGTATTCATAGGTAATACCTTGTCATAACCAAAATATTTAGTTACATATTCTTCGTATTCACCTAAAACATTATTATAAAATGCTCTTGAAGTTAAAGTTAATTTTTGAGCTTGATCAGTCATTGCTTTTACAATTTTTGGATGGCAATGTCCTTGGTTAACAGCAGAATACGCAGAAAGAAAATCAAAATATTTTTTTCCTTCAACATCCCATACATAAGCACCTTCTCCTTTTTCTAAAACCACTGGAAGTGGGTGATAGTTGTGTGCACCGTACTTGTCTTCTTGATTAATGTAATCCTGGCTAGTCTTTTTAGTCATAATACTGAATTTTAAAGTGTTATATATATTAATTTTGATTTTTTTCGTGCTACAATGCTACTAAATCCTTTTTTGATAATCAAACCTTATTCAAAGAATTTAGGATATTATATAACATGTTATTTGATTTTCGGGTAAATTTGATGTACTGAACACTTCAACTTTTACTTTGTTAAAATCAATATAATTAAAATTTATGATATGAATATTCACGAAATAATTAAATCACGTTATAGCCCAGTTGTTTTTTCTTCAATAAAAATTGATGACGAAAAACTTTTATCACTATTTGAAGCTGCCCGATGGGCTCCTTCTTCTTTTAATGAACAACCCTGGAGATTTATCCAGGGAAAAAAGAATGAAGATGATAATTACGATAAATTACTTAAAAGTTTAGTTGATGGAAATCGTTACTGGGCTCAACATGCTCCTGTTTTGATTCTGGTTGTTGCAAAAACAAAATTCTCTCATAATAATTCTACAAATCAATCTGCTTTATATGACACAGGACTTGCTGTAGGAAATTTACTGACGCAGGCAACCGATCAGGGTTTATTTGTTCACCAAATGGGTGGGTTCAATAAAGAATTAGTAAAAAAAGATTTTGAAATACCTGAATATTTCGAACCAATTGCAATAATGGCTGTGGGATATAAAGGTAATTTGGAAGATTTTCCTGTAGATATTCAGCAACGTGAGAAAAGAATAAGAACAAGGAAACCTCTTGAGAGTTTTTTTAAAATGAGTTAATAATAATTTTTTATATTTAATTGGTAAAATCAAATTTGTTAAATCATGTTAAAACATATTCAATTTTTAGGTTTTACCTGTCAAATCACATATTTTTGTAATTATAAAAAGTAAAAAATATTATAGCCTTTAATTATGATACAACGAATTCAGACAGTATTCTTTTTTGTGATTACTATTTTAATGGGATCAATTTTCTTCTTTCCTTATGCAGAACTTTTAGTTCAAAACGACCAGATTTATACATTTAATTTTAATGGTTTATTTCTCGACGGAAAAGAAGGGTTTTACTTACAGACCGTACCTCCAATTATTTTATTATCGATTATTACTTTGATCTCTTTTGTTAGCATATTTCTTTATAAAAAACGTATTCTACAAATGCGAATTAATGTTATTAATTTGGTTTTAATGCTCGGGTATGTAGGTTTGAATTATTATTATATTAAAAATTTTTCAGCTCAATTAAACGGAATAATAAGTTATAATTTCATAGTTATTTTTCCATTTATTTCAGTAATCCTGACTTATCTGGCAATTCGTGCAGTTGGCAAAGATGAAGCGTTAATTCGAAGCCTTGATCGTATTAGATAGTGATTTGTGAATTGTGATTAGACATTATTGTCTTGAAGTTACAATTCACTAAACACCAAAAAAGCTGCTCTTTTGAAGCAGCTTTTTTATTTTTTAAAATATCTCCATTTGTTCTGAGTCGGTTATTTTTTCGCAATAATGGCATTTTAAAGCCACTTTTTTCTTCGAAACAACCTGGAACTTAGTTATAATGCTTTCAATATTGGTTACACATTTTGGATTTCCACATTTAGCAATACCTACAATATTATCGGGTACTTCAACAATCTTTTTTTCAACAACATTGTAATTTTTAATAATATTCAGTTTAGCTTCAGGAGCAACAAGTGCAATTTTATTTATTTCTTCATCCATAAAGAAAATATCTGCTAACTTGATAATTGCTTTAAATCCTAATCTTTTGCTTTCGAGATTGGTTCCAAAAGTAATCTGTGATTTTATTTTATCGAGACCTAAAATATCAATTACCTTAAACAGATTGCTTGCAGGAATATGATCGATTACTGTTCCATTTTGGATAGCACTTACCTGTAATTTTTTATCGTTAATATCCATAGTTTTATTT
>MENE01000192.1:9702-13137 GCA_001769005.1 Bacteroidetes bacterium GWA2_31_9b
GGTATGTATTTCGTTTACCCTAGGAAGTGGGTGAAGTACTTTCATATTTGGTTTTGTATTGTCGAGCATGCTATTTTTAAGTACATATGAATTTTTAGTTTTTTCATATTCCATTGGATCAGAAAATCGTTCGCGTTGAATACGAGTCATATAAATGATATCGGCTTCGTTAGCAATTTCAGAGAAATCTCTGTATTCATAATATTTCAATCCAAGTTTATCAAGAAACAATTTATATTCTTTTGGGATTTGTAATTCAAGTGGAGAAATAAAATGAAAAGTAGTATTAAACATCGACATGGCTTGAATTAACGAATGTACAGTTCTTCCATATTTCAAGTCACCAACAAAAAACAAATTCAGGTTCTCGAGAGTACCTTGAGTTTGTTTAATTGTGTACAAATCGAGCAATGTTTGAGTAGGATGCTGATTTGCACCATCGCCGGCATTTATTATTGGAACACGAGATACTTCACTTGCCCAACGAGCACTTCCTTCAATTGGATGACGCATAATGATCATATCACAATAGTTTGCAACGGTCATAATGGTATCTTTTATTGTTTCACCTTTCGATACACTCGATGATGATGCATCTGTAAATCCTATGTATTTGCCTCCTAAACGGCTAATTGCACTTTCGAAACTCAAACGTGTACGGGTTGATGGTTCGAAAAATAGTGTGGCTATTACTTTACCTGCCAAAAGATCTTGACTAGGATTTTTTTCAAATTCGGCTGCCAATTCAAGGATTTTAAAGATTTCATCCTTGGTAAAGTCAGTGATTGAAACTAAATGTTTGTTTTTCATCCGTACTTTTGTATTAGTTGAACATATATTTTTTTTATCAATTATCAATTATCAATTATCAATTATCCCTATAACTTTATACCTTATACCCTTTATACCCAATTACCTTACCTTGTTTCCACAAATTCAATTTTTAAGTTTTCTATACGATCGAACTTACTTAATATCTTTTCTGTATCTGCTTTGCGAAAACTTATAGATACAGAGCATGATATTTCAAATTTCTGATCAATCTGTTCGATATTTTCTTCTTTTAATATGCGCATAACTTCACTCATTACGGGATATTCAAACTTTAAACTGTAAACATCAAGTAATGTTTTTTTAATGATTTCTGCACTTTTTAATGCTTCTTCGGCAGCCGTTTTGTATGCATGGATTAATCCACTAACACCAAGCTTGGTACCACCAAAATAACGAATAACAACTATAAGAATATTAGTTAATTCAAACGATCTTATTTGTCCTAAAATAGGTTTTCCTGCTGTGCTTGATGGTTCTCCATCGTCGTTTGAACGGAAAACTTTCATTTCAGCTCCGAGCATATATGCATAACAATGATGACGTGCATCGTGATAATCATCTCGTAATTTTTCCTGTATTTCTTTAATTTCAGTTTCAGATGAAACAGGATAGGCAAAAGCTAGAAACTTGCTTCCTCGGTCTTTAAAAAGACCCTCAGATGGTTTACTAATAGTTAAATATTCATCGATATATTCTGCCACAGCCTATGTTATTGATAAAATATAAATTGTAATAAAAGATATAATGATTCCTATCCAGTTTATTTTTAATAGTTTTTCTTTAAAAAATAAAAGACCAATAATCACAGAAAGTGCAATAACACCTAAATTGTTAATTCCAAATACGATTGATCCATCGAATGTATTTCCATTATTTGTTTGGTGATTTAATGTACGAATTATAAAATATAAAGAACCATAATTACAAATACCTAATGCAATTCCCCACATAATAGTTTTCGATTTTACTAAATCACTAAAAGGAGTTTTCCTAAGTAGCTTTGTAATTAATCCTGCACATGCAGCCATTACAAAAAGTACAACAGTAAACAAAGCAAGTATGCTATCATCAACATAGTTTTGTTGAGCATATTTTACAAGAGAATCTACCAATCCCATTCCTAAAAATAAAATTACCGGTAAATATATATCGCGTGGGTGAAAATCGACTTTTCGTTTTCTGTAAATGGTTAAGAATACTGCAACTAGAGCTAAAAATATTCCAAAAGCTTTCATGCTGGTTAAAATATCCATTGGATCAATTGCAATGGATACCATAATTGGAATAATTACCGACATTTTGTTTGATACAGTTGTAATTGTAATTCCTACAACTTGTGATGATTTAGCAATAACCACAAATAACAGGATAAATAAAATTCCAATAATTATTGAGTATGGAAACCAGGTATCTTTGAAAACAGAAAAGCTAATTTGATTAAAATCTGAAAGAATAATACCCAGAATAGATGCAGTAATATAATTAATAATTATGACATCAAAAGTATTGATTTTAAATCTGTCAATGTATTTGAAGATTACATATATTGCTGCAGAAGAAAGAATACTTAGAAAAAGAAAAATCATATTATGTTAATTAAAATATAAAAAAAACAGGTTTCCGTAAAAGAAACCTGTTTTAAAAGCTGTAAGCCCAAATATTATTTGTATAATACTCTATTTCGATTTTAAATTTTTTATTCGTTTTCACTGTACGAAAGTTATTTTCGTATGCAAATATATACAATTCTTATAAAGATGAATTTTTATAAGTAAAGAACTTTTAACATACTTATTAACAAAAGTGCCTAAAATGTCTAAAATGAACTAAAGTACTTAAAATGCTTAAAAAAACGAATTGTTTTTACGAGTGAGTCTGCTAACGAAGCAAACTACAACAAAGATATTAGTATAAAAGATTCCTTCGCTTTGCTCAGAATGACAAAAAGGTATTGTTCGCAATTACAACTTAGCTGTTTTTAACCTGAATTACTTTAGCAGCAATACTTATAGCAATTTCAGCAGGAGTTTGACTGTTTATAGATAAACCTATTGGAGCATCTACTTTTTCAAGTTCGGAGTTTGAAACTCCTTCTGTAATTAGATTTTCAAAAATGGTTTTTGTTTTGTTTTTGCTTCCAATCATTCCTAAATATCTCAGGTTTTTCGAAACCAATTGCTTCAAAACAAGGGCATCACTTTTGTGTGCGACGGTCATAATAACTACATAACTATTTGGACCTTCAGGTATCAGGTTTCCAATTCTTTTATAGTCGATTATGTGTTTTTGATGAGCAAATGAATTGCTATTAAAAGTGCTTAAATCGCTACGATCGTCATAAACAATAACTCTAAAATCGAGGATTCTAAAAATCTCACTTAAAGGTAAACTCACATGACCAGCACCAAAAATATAGATTGTATCTTTTAAACCTATATGTTCAGTATATTCCCAGTTATTTTCATCAGTAAAACGAAAGTTGTTCTGGTTATCTATATTACTATAATCATTAAAAATAATTTCACTTTGGTTTATTTTAAGAGTTCCGCATTCTCCTTTATCCAATTGGTGTATAATTTTTTTTACGATATCAATTTTAAA
>MENE01000192.1:13164-14306 GCA_001769005.1 Bacteroidetes bacterium GWA2_31_9b
TTGTTCACCAGAGCAAATCATCCCTGATTTATCTTTTTCTGAATCGGGATTGTGAACCTGTCTTTTTAAAAATATTTTCTTTCTTGTACTTTTAGCTTCTTTTTTTGCCAACTCAACCATGTTGTATTCCATAATACCGCCACCAATGGAACCAATCATAGCACCAGATTCGGAAATAGCCATTTTAAAACCAACTTTCCCGGGACTACTGCCAAGTCTATCAATTACAACAATCAATATTACATTTAAATTGCCTGATAATTCTTTTTCAATAAATTTCCAGAGACTCATATCTTTATTTTTTAATATATACATAAACCAATTTTCAAAAATACAATGAATAAAGCTATTAATAAACTTTTCCTGTTTGATTTGATAAACATGAATCACTTAAGATTGATTTTTATAATTTTGATTAGAATTTAGAAAATATTTCTTGAGAATTAGTAATTAGTATATATATATTCTATTTATTTACACTTGAGCTATAAATCTATTCTATAATATTAAAGTAATTATTAAAAAATATAACTTTATCATCTTAAATTTATTAAAAATGCAATTATGACTGATACTTATAAAAAGATAAATGAACTTTCAGAGAGGTACCGAGATTATACTGCTGAAAATCTCTCAAAACTGGTTAAAATTAAATCATTAAGCACAAAAGAAAAAGACGTTCAACTTGAGCTTAAACGTCAGATGGAAGAAGCTGGCTTTGATAAAGTTTGGATTGATGGTTTAGGCAATGTGATTGGCAAGATTGGAAATGGTAAGAAAATTCTTGCTATTGATGGACACATGGATACTGTTGATATGGGAAACATGGACAACTGGGATTTCAATCCACTTAGTGGGGAAATTAAGGATGGATTCGTACATGGCCGTGGAACAGTTGATCAGGAAGGCGGACCTGCTGCATTTGTTACTTCTGGTAGAATTCTAAAAGAACTTGGTTTTGATAAAGACTTAACCATCTATTTTGTGGGAAGTGTGATGGAAGAAGATTGTGATGGTTTGTGCTGGAAATTCATTGTTGAAGAAGATAAAATTAAACCTGATTTTGTAATAAGTACTGAACCTACAAATTTGAATATTTATAGAGGTCATAGAGGGAGAATGGAAATTCATGTTCACTTTTA
>MENE01000193.1:0-1737 GCA_001769005.1 Bacteroidetes bacterium GWA2_31_9b
GCGGGTTGTAATTTGACGTTCTTCGGGTAAATACCATGCAGCTCCTAAAGCTCTACCTCGAGGAATAATAGTTACTTTAACCAATGGATGAGCATGCTCAAGCAACCAACTTACTGTTGCATGTCCTGATTCATGGTATGCAATAGTTCGTTTTTCGTCTTTTGTAATGATTTTGCTTTTGCGCTCTAAACCTCCAACTATACGGTCAATTGCATCAAGAAAATCCTGACGTTCGATAAACTTCTTACCTTTACGTGCAGCAATTAAAGCGGCTTCGTTGCATACATTAGCAATATCAGCACCAGAAAACCCGGGTGTTTGTTTCGATAGAAATTCTAAATCAAGTTTTTCATCTATTTTAAGCGGTTTCAAATGAACGCCAAATATATCTTTGCGTTCATTAATGTCAGGTAATTCAAGATGTATTTGTCTGTCAAATCGTCCTGCACGCATTAATGCTTTATCAAGAATGTCGGCTCTGTTTGTAGCACCCATAATGATTACACCAACATTGTTTCCAAAACCATCCATTTCGGTAAGCAATTGGTTAAGTGTATTCTCACGTTCGTCGTTTGCTCCCCAATTTGGGTTTCGTCCACGTGCACGACCAATAGCATCAATTTCATCAATAAATATAATACATGGTGCTTTTTCTTTGGCTTGTTTAAATAAATCACGTACACGCGATGCGCCTACACCAACAAACATCTCTACAAAATCGGAACCCGACATTGAGAAAAATGGAACATTTGCTTCACCAGCAACTGCTTTTGCGAGTAATGTTTTTCCTGTTCCTGGAGGGCCTACCAATAAAACACCTTTTGGAATTTTACCACCCAGATCGGTATATTTTTTTGGAGTTTTTAAGAAATCGACAATCTCCTGAACTTCAATTTTTGCTTCTTCTAATCCGGCAACATCTTTAAAATCGATTTTAATATTACTTTCTTTATCAAAAAGTTGAGCTTTCGATTTTCCAACATTGAAAATATTTCCTCCACCTCCAGCGCCGCCGCTTTTAGCCATTCTCCTGAAAATAAATATCCAAATAGCAACAATTATAACTATAGGTAATAACCAGCCTAAAGCATCACGCATATAATTCTGTCTGGTTTCAAAACTATAATCTAAAGAATTTCCTTCAGGATATTTTATTTTTAGTTCATTGATCATATTGTCGAAAGATTGAATATCGCCAATGTTAAAAATAAAATGAGGTCCTTCTTTTGATGTACTAGTAAATGAAGTTTTAAACAACTCTTTATATCGTTCATTTTCAATACGATCTTTCTTTATAAAGATTTCTGCATTTTCTTTATTAACAACAATAATTTTTTCAATATCATTGTTCTTGAGCATTCCATATTTGTCATTTATAAACTCACCACGTTGAATTTCTTTTGGATTAGGTGATACATTCATAAATTGAAGCCCAATAAGGGTAACTGCAATAACACCATATACCCAAAAAATATTAAATTTTGGTTTGCCGTTATTATTAAGCCCCATGGTATTTTTCTTTTCCTTAATATTCTGATCTTTATTTTTATCTTTATCTTCTGCCATTATATATATTCTCCTTATTTTTTTACAATGTCTTCATGTTTTGTTAATTTGGCATCTGCCCATAAATCTTCGAGTTTGTAAAAATCTCTATATGTTTTTTGAAATATATGAACTACAACATCAGAATAATCTAACAAAATCCATGTTGCAGTATTTTTACCCTCCTTATGC
>MENE01000193.1:1760-2414 GCA_001769005.1 Bacteroidetes bacterium GWA2_31_9b
ACGAACAGTATCTTCAACTGAATCGGCGAGCGCGTCAACCTGTGTATTTGATTCACCATGGCAAATTATAAAGTATTTACATACCGCATTATCTAGTTTTGATAAATTGAGACTTATTACTTCTTTCCCTTTTTTCTTATGAATGCCTTCAATTATGGAGATTACCAATTTCTCGGTGTCTGTTTCTGTAGTTGTTTTTCTTTTTGCCATTTAAAATTTTTTGCAAAGGTAATGAAATATTAAATTTATTCTAATTTTCCTTTTTTTGATATCATTAATAATTTTCTTTTTAAAGCTGCATACAATTAACAAATTCTATTCCTTTTCGATTTTAGAATAAATGTATGTAATATTGTCATATTTTTATAGTGTAAAACATAATTTGATTTTTAAATTTATTTGATAATGAAATCCTTTAATACTATTATTCGGCTTAAATCAATTGAATCAACAAATTCTTACGCAAATAGTTTACTTAAAAAAGAAACTTTTAATGAAGGTACCATCATTGTTGCTGATGAACAAATTGCTGGAAAAGGATTGGGTAAGAATTTCTGGGAAAGTGAGCCGGGAAAGAATCTTACGTTTAGTATTATTCTTTATCCTGATTTTTTAATCGTTGAGCGACAGTTTGTCTTGTCGAAAGCAATTTCA
>MENE01000193.1:2447-3717 GCA_001769005.1 Bacteroidetes bacterium GWA2_31_9b
TAGGATTAAATTGCAATCAAACCGTTTTTTTAAGCAATGCACCAAATCCTGTTTCATTAAAACAAATTACAGGTTCTGAATCTAATTTGGAAAACGAACTAACTGAAGTTAGAAACTATATTGAGAAATATTACATCAAACTGAAATCAGGCAAAATTGATGAAATACATAGTGAATATTTAGAATGTCTTTATCGTTATAACGAATGGCATTTATTTAAAAAAGAGGAAACAATTTTTAAAGCAAAAATAACCGGGATTAACGAATACGGGCATTTAATACTGACAAATGAAGATGGAAAGGAAAACGAATTTGATCTTAAAGAAGTTTCATTTGTTCTCTAAATTCTGATTATAGATCTTTTAGTTTTTCGTTAAAAAGAGTTTCCATATAACCAACCATTGAATCCAAGCCTTTTTGCAAATGACTTCCTATCATCATTTTCATCATAGGATTTAAATCAGCCTCAAGTGTCAATCGAACAGCGGTTGAGTTAATCTCATCATTTATTGGTTTGAGCTGAATCCAGAACAAAAAGGTAAAAGGAGTTTTCCCATCGCTCGATATTTTTATTAATTGAATAGCTTCTTTCTCAATAATTCTTAAACCGGCTTCTCCAATTCCCATAATATTAAATCTGCAGGTATCTTCTGTTGCAGTAAATCCTGATACTTTATCTTCAGGAATTAACGGTTTGAAATTATTAAAATCAGATAAAAAGGCATACACTTTTTCGTTTGATTTATTAATCTTTCCAGTTTTGCTTGTGTATTTATTCATTATTCTTGTTTCCAGTTTTCAGGATTTATTCTCCATTTTTTCAATGTTTCAAGATCCGATTCTTTAATGTATCCTGTTTCTAAAGCTGTTTCAATCAAAACATGATAATTGCTAAGAGTAATAAGATTTACGTTCATGTTTTTAAAGTTTATTTCAGCATGCTCGAAACCATAAGTAAAAATTGCTACCATGCCCAGAACCTTAATATTGGCATTTCGCAATGCTTCAACAGCTTGTAAACTACTCTTTCCGGTTGAAATTAAATCTTCAATTACAACAACATTTTTAATCGATTCTATTTCACCTTCAATCATATTTCCTAAACCATGTTCTTTTGGTTTAGGCCTTACATATATAAAAGGTAAATTTAGAATGTCGGCAACGAGCATTCCTATTGCTATAGCCCCGGTAGCAACGCCGGCAATAGCATCAGGTTTTCCATATTTTGCAGTTATTTTTTCGGCAAAACCATCTCTTACTTTATTTCTTA
>MENE01000193.1:3800-4733 GCA_001769005.1 Bacteroidetes bacterium GWA2_31_9b
TCTAACTTAATTGCCTTAATTTGCATTAATAATTGGGCGATATCTTTTTCCAAATTTTTCATTGTGCAAATGTATAAAGTTTTTTATAACGATAGAACAGTTTTTTTCATCGACAATTTCGAAAAATATTTCGATAATAACGAGGGTCTGTTTTATAAATATAAAGATCGTGTTCAACTCTCATATCTTTTAGAACTTTTTAGTAGTGTAAAAGGATTTAAAAACTTATATATTTTTCATGAAGATATTGATTTTTGTTTCACAGAATTCTGCACATTATTTACTGTAATTGAAGCTGCCGGAGGACTTGTTAAAGCTCCAGATAATAAGATTCTTGTAATAAACCGACGAGGATTTTGGGATTTACCAAAAGGAAAGCTCGAATTACAAGAAAAACCTGAACGTGGAGCAATGCGTGAAGTAGAAGAGGAGTGTGGTTTGCAGAATCTGCGTTTATCAAGTTTAATTGAAACAACTTTTCATACGTATACTATAGAAGACAAAAACATCCTGAAAAAAACATATTGGTACGAAATGCTTCATGATGGAAACCAAATACCTGTTCCTCAATTGCAGGAAGATATTACAGAAGCAAAATGGATTAATAAAAGCAATTTGAGTGATGTTACTAAAAATACCTACTTGTCGATTATTGAAGTTCTTAAAAAGGGGAAGGTAATCTAAGTTTAAAGTTCAACGTAAAAAAACGGGCAACACTATATAGTGTTTGTCCATAATGTCAACATTTTTAAGGTTTAGGGTATAGAGGTATAAGGAAATAGGGAATGACAGCTAAACCCAAATGCCATATACCTTTATACCATATGCCCATAAGTTCCGGATTATAAAATTCTGATAAATTTACAAGTTTTTTCGACTTTTTGGATAGGCACTATTTAGGCATTAAAAACTCTTAACTTATAAGTCTTTATT
>MENE01000193.1:4741-5482 GCA_001769005.1 Bacteroidetes bacterium GWA2_31_9b
TTCTTTAAAAACATCGGACTGGTTTCCATAATACAGAAAAGTGAATGGATAATTCTTGCGTTCAACAAACGATTTCATTTGTGCAAAGTTTTCGTCCATGCAAATAATTACTATTTCAAAATTTGCAGCATGTTTTTCGTGCAGTTTTTTGAGCATTTCAAACTCCTGAATACAAGCATAACTAATGCTCGCACAAAATCCAAGATATACATATTTCCCTTTATAATTTTCTAAAGTGACTTTGTTGCTGTCCTGATCAAATAAAGTAAATGAAGGTGGTTCAAACCCAACCATTAAACGAGTTACTTTTTTGCGAATGGTATTCGCAATTAATCGATGTTCTTCAATCGTAGTTTGTAAGGCAAGTGAATCGAGAACAGTAAGCATTGCTGTTCTCGAAATTTTATCGTTGTAAAACTCATCGAATAAACATTTTAATATTACCAGTTCTTTGAGTGTATCGTTTGCAAGAATGCTATCCTGACCTAGCGTTTTTTTAAGCAACGTAATGCTTTTTTCCGATCCAATATCTGAAAAGATCTGTTTTCCTTTCTCTGTGCGACCAAAATAGGATAAATATTTATCGTATACCTGATTAAATAAGTCCATGTATGCGTTATTGCGATATAAAATTCTGGAATTCAGGTAGTACGAATTGGAGATGCTTTTTGATTTTTGTTGAAATGACAAATGGCGGAATGCAGCATAACTATAATTTTTATAATCAATAAAATATGGATT
>MENE01000193.1:5524-6550 GCA_001769005.1 Bacteroidetes bacterium GWA2_31_9b
ATCAACATTCAAGTCCGATGATTTTATATTTATTAAATACGCATTAGCAATTATCATCTTCGAAAATTCATCATCAAACCAGGCAATAAGGTAATTCAATTCTGTGTTAGAAGTATTTTCAATTCCCAAATGATAAGGAGCAGCTTCGAAATATGGATTCAGATTATCAGAAATTGATTTTTCAGTTTTTTCGGGTAACAATAAAATGTAATCGGTTGATGGTTCTACAAAAAAATATGCCTTATAAATTCCTAAGTACAAAAAAACATATACTGTTTCATTGGTTTCTATAGTACATTGAAAATCTCCGGAATCAGAAACAATTGTTGAACATAAAGTTTTCTCGGAATAGGTAATCTGATCGGTGTAGGTTAAAAACTCCAGTTTAGTCCCAGCCCATTCAGGACTAGTACCTTTAATCACAACAGTTTCCGACAAGGAAATCAATGAAAGAAACAATAAAAAGAAAAGAGGGAATATTTTTTTCACCATATTAAAACCGAATTCTAAGAGTCAAATTTTTTTATTTTCATTTTTGAAGGAATAAACTTGCTGATATCACCACCATGACGGTAAATATCTCTAACAATAGATGAGTTTATAGGAGTATGTTCGGTTATTGTTAAGAAAAACACAGTTTCAATTTCGTTATACATTGATTTATTCACCTGTGCAATAGCGCGTTCAAACTCAAAGTCGGCCGATGTTCGTAATCCCCGGAGAATATATCCTGCACCAACACGCTTGCAAAACTCTACAGTTAATCCTTCGAAATGTACAATTTCAATTTTAGGATTCCCTTCGAATACCTGACGAATAAAATTTTTTCGTTCTTCGAGTGTAAATAATGCATCTTTTTTTGGATTTAATCCAATGGCAATAATTATTTTATCGAATAAATGAGAAGCTCTGTTAACTATAGATTCATGTCCTACGGTTAATGGATCAAAGGATCCCGGGAATACTGCAATTTTTTCCATGATTTATTATTTGGTAAAATAATTTAACAAACTTAAGGTATTAATA
>MENE01000194.1:0-10368 GCA_001769005.1 Bacteroidetes bacterium GWA2_31_9b
AGATGAAGAGAATACTCTGTTGGGAGTAAAAAAACTCTTATCGTTCTTTCCTTCTAATAATTTAGAAAATCCACCTTATGTTGATACCAATGATGACAATAACCGGATTGAAGATAAACTGAGAACTCTGGTTCCCGATGATCCGAACAAACCATATGATATTAAACAAGTAATCGAACTTATTATTGATAAAGATACATTTTTTGAGGTTTCGGAATATTTTGCAGCTAACCTTGTAGTCGGGTTTGCACGGTTGAATGGAAAAGCTATTGGAATTGTTGCGAATCAGCCAAAAGTATTGGCTGGTGTACTCGATATCAACTCATCGTTAAAAGGTGCCCGTTTTATCCGTTTTTGCGATGCTTTTAATATTCCTATTTTAACATTGGAAGATGTTCCGGGATTCTTACCCGGATTAGATCAGGAACATAATGGTTTAATTAAACATGGAGCAAAACTATTATTTGCATACAGTGAAGCTTCTGTTCCTAAAATTACAGTTATTCTTCGTAAATCTTATGGTGGTGCTTTTTGTGTAATGAATAGTAAAAATTTAGGGGGCGACTACAATTTTGCATGGCCAACAGCCGAAATTGCAGTTATGGGTCCAGAAGGTGCAGTTTCAATTTTATACCGAAGAGAAATTCAACAAGCCGAAGATCCTAAGCAACTGAAAAAAGAACTGGCAGCTAAATACAGGCAGGAAATTGCTAATCCATATATTGCGGATGAAAAAGGATATATTGATGAAGTGATTGATCCTGCTGATACCCGGAAAAAATTAATTATTGCTTTTGAATCTCTTGTAAATAAGCATATTGATCCACCAGCACGAAAACATGCGAATATTCCATTATGAGTTATGAATAGGTAAAAGAATTATAATATATGAAAAAGATAAAATCCATATTAGTAGCAAACAGAGGCGAAATAGCTATTCGGATTTCCGAAACTGCAAAGAAAATGGGAATTAAAGTTTTTGGAATTAAAACATCTAAAGAACCCGGGGCATTATACTTGCAGTCTATGGACGAAGTAATTGATTTTACTGAGATTCAATCTGAAATACCTGAATTTCTTGATATTGACAGGCTCATTTTTACTCTGAAAGAATATAACATCGATGCTGTTCATCCAGGTTATGGCTACCTGGCCGAAAATCCTTACTTCGCTCAGAAATGTATCGATGAGAAAATTATTTTTATCGGTCCTAAACCTGATGCTATTTATAAACTTGGGAATAAGACTATTGCCAAGCAAATTGCATCGGCAAATAATATTCCTTTACTCGAAGGGAGTAATGGGAATATTAAAAACGCAAAACATGCCAAATTGCAAGCTCAAAAAATTGGTTACCCGGTAATACTGAAAGCTGCTTCAGGAGGTGGTGGTCGTGGAATGCGAATTGTAGAAAAAGAAGAAGATATTGAGAAGATGTTTAAAATGGCTCAAAACGAATCTGAAAAAGCTTTTGCCGACTCTTCTGTATTTATGGAAAAATATGTGAAAAACCCTCGACATATTGAATTTCAAATATTAGCCGATAATTATGGAAATACAATCCATTTAGGCGAACGAGAATGCTCAATACAGCGAAAACATCAAAAATTACTTGAAGAATCGCCATCTGTAGCATTAAATGATGAATTGAGACAAAAAATGGGTGAATCGGCAATAAAAATTTCACAAGCATCAAAATATCAGAATGCGGGTACTGTTGAATTCCTACTCGATGAATCGGGCAATTACTATTTTATGGAAATGAACACTCGAATACAGGTTGAACACCCTGTTACCGAAATGGTTACCGGAATTGATCTTGTTGAATGGCAAATAAGAATTGCTCAGGGCGAAAAACTAACTATTACTCAGGACGATGTTAAAATTAATGGATGGGCAATAGAATGCAGGATTAATGCCGAAGATGTACAATCCGGATTTTCACCTTATTTAGGAACAATTGAAAAAATTCAATTTCCTAAAGGGAAAAATATTCGTATAGAAACAGGAGTTACAGATGGTTCCGTTGTTACATCATACTATGATTCCATGCTTGCAAAATTAATATGTTATGGCGAAACACGAGAAAAAGCAATTGCAAACACTCTTGCATCGTTAAATAAAATTTTTGTTAAAGGAATTAAAACCACAATTCCTTTTCACAAAGCAGTTTTAACGAATACAAAATTTATTAATGGTGAAATTTCTACATCATTTATTTTAAAGGATATGGAAAAACTCTATCATTCAGAACCTGATGATGAACTTATAGCAGCATTTTGGTCTGCGTTGAATTACAATATTGAGCTTGAAAGAGATGATTCAACCTATGTAGATTACGAAAAAGGGAAAAATATGACTCCCTGGTTATTGAATAAACGATTAAAATCAATCTAATCCCTATGATGATGTTCACAAAATCAAATAAAAATAAACAGAAATTTATTACCTGTTCGGCAAGTAATAAAAAGTATGAATTTATAAATCCAAAAGAACTATTTATAAAACAAGGGAAAGTTAAAGAACCCATTGAAATTGTTACTGATAAAGATGGATTTGTTTATATCCAATTTAAAAAGAAGAAATACCAGGTAGAAATAATTGACAAAAATCAAAATCAATTTGAAGTATCGGTAAATGGAATCAGTTATTCAATATCTGTTGAATCACCATTTTCTTATAAACGTAAAAAGTTTTTAGCTAAGAATGTTCAAGAATCAAAAATTGAGCATGTACAAGCTCCTATGCCGGGAAAAATTGTAGAATTACTGGTTGAAGAAAACCAAATAGTAAAACAAGGAGATCCTCTACTGATATTAGAAGCAATGAAAATGCAAAACGAAATACTTTCAAATATAAACGGAAAAATACTATCAATTAACTTTGGACCTGACGATACGGTTATGAAAGATGATATTTTAATTGAAGTGGAAAAGTAAATTTTCTTTCACCAAATATATAATATATAGGTATAAGATAAATCTTATGCCTATTTTTATTTTTTGATTTACATTTTTTAGTAATTTCACATCATAATATTTATTGTTTTTCGATAAAATACTACATTTGGACTTTATTAATCTTTAACTAAAAATGAAAATGAAAAAATTTTTTACTACTCTTTTTTTATTGCTTATAGTGGTTTTCGTTTTTGCCGACCATGTAAATAAGCATGATGCTCAAATGCTTGCAGAAAAGTTTTTTGCAAACTGTTCGTCTAAAATATTATCTGAAATTCAGGTGAAAGATATCTTTGAGCAAAAGTACAATGAAGAAACATCCTTTTACATTTTTACATTTGAAAAAGGGGGGTTTGTTATTGTTTCAGCTGATGATTTAGCATATCCTGTTTTAGGTTATTCTACAACAAGTTTTGCAACTGAAAATATTGAAAACCCTTCTACTTTAATGTATCTTGAAAAGTTTAAAAAACAAATTGATCAAGCTAAAAAACAAAAAAGTACATCTATAGAGATTCAAAAATTATGGATTGATTATAAAAATGGTATTTTCCCAAAATCAACTAAAGCAGTTGCTCCATTATTAACTACAATCTGGAATCAATCTCCTTATTATAATCAATTATGCCCTGCAGGAACACCATCAGGTTGTGTTGCAACAGCCATGTCACAAATAATGAATTATCATGGTTGGCCAGAAAGTGGTAATGGATGGCACAGATATATTCCTTCAGATCATCCAACTTATGGTGAACAATTTGCAGGTTTTGATTCCACAACTTATGATTGGGCAAACATGCCAGATGATGTTGTACCAGCAAGTTCCGATGTTGAAAAATTAGCAGTTGCAACTTTAATGTATCATGCAGGTATTTCTGTTGAAATGAATTATGACCCATTGGGTTCAGGAGCTCAAAGTCCAGATGTATTATTTGCATTAACATCTTATTTTAAATATGATCCTACAACTATTCAGATGTATGATTTTGATGTAACAAATACTACTGAATGGTTAACACTTGCAAAAAGCGAACTTGATAATTCAAGGCCTATATATTATGATGGTGGTAGTGAATCTGATGGTGGGCATGCTTGGGTTTGTGATGGATATGATGCATCAAATAATCTACATATAAATTGGGGTTGGGGTGGTTATTACAACGGATACTTTGCAGCTAATGCAATGGAACCGAATAGTTATAGTTTTAGTGAATATAACTCAATGATTATTGGAATACAACCCG
Organism: Bacteroidetes bacterium GWA2_31_9b; assembly: GCA_001769005.1. Classification (GTDB taxonomy): domain Bacteria; phylum Bacteroidota; class Bacteroidia; order Bacteroidales; family UBA12077; genus UBA12077. The sequence goes on from MENE01000194.1 coordinate 4,205, forward strand.
GTACTTTAAACCAGAATATGTTATGGACTAAACAAGCAAGCGCATTTACAACAGCATCAAGAGGAATTCAGTTTATTTCAGCTGTTGATGATAGAACAGCTTGGGCTGTTGCATATGATGGTTCTGGCAATGGAGCTAAAATTAAAGAATATACAAAAACAACAGATGGTGGTAATAATTGGAAATCTGGAACAATAAGTTTATCAAACACTTCTGATTATGCTGCTGCAATGATTAGTGCAATAGATGGAAATACTGCTTGGGTTGCTTTATTTGGACCAAGTGGTGGAGGTAAAATAGTAAAAACAACTGATGGGGGAACAACCTGGACAGCTCAAACTACTGCTGCTTTTACAGAGCCAAATGGATTTCCTAATGTTGTTCATTTCTGGGATGAAAACAATGGTTTTTGTATGGGTGATCCTAATGGTGGCTATTTTGAGATTTATACAACATTAAATGGTGGTGAAACATGGTCACGTGTTCCACAAGCTAATATTCCATCAAATACCGAAGGAGAATATGGTACTGTAGGATGCTATACTGTTTTTGGAAGTACTGTTTGGTTTGCTACAAATAAAGGAAGAATTTATAAATCAACCAATAAAGGCTTAACCTGGGTTGCATATCAAACTCCAATAACTGGTACTTATTTTGAATTGTCATTTAAAGATGCAAGTACAGGTATAATCCAAAGAAGAGGAGATGGTGATAATAAAGTACAGTATATTACCTCCAATGGAGGTGAAACCTGGACAGCATTAACTCCAACTGGTAACTTTTATACATCAAGTTTTGCTTTTATTCCAGGATCTGATATACTAATATCTACAGGCGTTGATTATGATACCCCATTTATGGGAGTTTCATATAGTACTGATAATGGAACTACTTTTACCGATTATGCTGATTTTTATAAAAAGTTTCAATTCACCGCTATTGGTGTTTCTAGTGAAGATGCTATATGGGCAGGAAGTTTTAATAATGATAAATATAATGATGGAATGTGGCATTACGGCAATTTACTGTTTGCAGCGAACTTCACTGTAAATAAAACATCGGTTTCAATGAACGATTCTTCAATAATATATACAGATAATTCATACGGAACACCTGATTCTTGGGAATGGAACTTTGGAGATGGTGCTTCTCCTGCTACCGCTTCAGGAAAGGGGCCTCATACTGTTAAATATACTACTCAAGGAAAAAAGAGTATAACCTTAACAGTTTCAAAAGCGATAAAAGATCATGAAGTGGTTATAAAAAATATGGTTAATGTTTCTGCTCCAGTTGGAATTGAAGATATTAAAGCAAGTACAATCATTAGCATTTATCCAAACCCTGCTAAAGATATTTTTTATGTTTCTAACATTAAGAATGCTTTTGTATCAATTTACAATACTGCTGGAATTTTGGTATATGAAAAAGAAAATGTTACTAATGAAACTCCAATACAAATTACTAATTTGAATAGTGGAATATATTATATTAAAGTAGTTGATAGCGAATTATCTATAACTCAGATTTTAAGTGTCACAAAATAAATTTTACATAATTTTTATTATTAAGCCCCTTTTTTCAGGGGCTTTTTTTATTTTAATTTCTAAACTATATATTTACACATATTTTTAAAAGTATGGAGTCAATAAAAAAAAACCTATTCGATAAAGATACTTATAAATCAAAAGAAAATTCACGAATTTTTCTGGATAAGTTGTCTTTAAATACTCGTACATATTTCGTTATTAAATATTTACAACTCTTATTCAGAAATAGACCCGTAGCTAGAAGAGGAATGTACGATAGAAAGGCATGGGCTTTGTCTTCTTTTGAAGTTTTTAAATTAATTGAAAACTGCAATGGTAAATTTGAGATTGAAGGCTTAAATAATCTTAAAAATATTAATGAACCGGTTGTAATAGTAAGCAATCATATGAGTGCAATGGAATCGATGATTTTTCCTGCATTAATTGCTCCTTTTATGGAAGTAACATTTGTTGTAAAAGAAAGTTTAACTAAACATTTCTTATTTGGTGTTGTTATGCAAGCCCGCAAGCCAATAACAGTTGGCAGGAAAAACTCAAAGGAAGATTTAGTAAAAGTAATAAATCAGGGAAAAGAAACACTTCAAAATGGTACGTCTGTTGTAATATTTCCACAAGGTGGACGTCGTGATGTTTTTAAAGCTGAAGAATTTAATTCTCTTGGTGTTAAATTAGCTTCAATTGCAGGAGTAAAAGTACTTCCAATTGCTATAAAAACTGATTTCTGGGGCAATGGTAAAATAATTAAGGATTTTGGAAGAATTAACCGTAAAAAACCGATTCATATAAAATTTGGTGAACCACTAACGATTGAAGGCAATGGAAAGGAACAAAATAAAAAGATTATCGAATTTATATCCGATAATCTTGCAAATTGGGGTAAGTAAAAAGTTTATTCAATAACACAATGGAAAGAAAGTCCAGGGATGTTTCCATGTGTTATAAAATATTTTTTATTTTTTCTTGCTAAGATATTGATAATCTAAATAATACAAGAACTTTAACGATATACTATTTATCTGGTCGTAACCCAGAGTATGTTCAAGGTTATCCCAAAAATTATTTACAAGAATATCGCGCTCATAATTAATTGAGTTTTTCCAAACTATTGACAATTCGCTTCCAGGTGCAAATCTCCATAAATATTGCAAATCTATAGTAAATGCATTGTAATTTTTATCGAACTGTTTACCATAAATATCATAATCAATTGCATCGGTTAAATATCCCGTTTCTAAAAGTTGGTAGTAATCATCGTACTCCACCCTGCTCCAGTAATGACGCACTCTCAGACTTAACGATGATTTATTATTAAAAATGAAACTGGAATTTAATGTATTTGATATAGTAATCTGATCTCTTTTTCCAAACATAATTGCTATACTATCATCGTTAATAGTGTAATGATCTACATGACCAAATGTATTGTAATTATTATCAATTGTTAATGAATAAATAAGCAACCATTTATCACTAAATCGAACACGAGGACTTATATTTAGCCAATAACCATATCTATCGTAGTCAAATGCTTTCCATGCTCCAGGAGAAAAATCGATTGCAAACATTTTTCGATAATCAGTTGAAATCATTCCTTCAACAACTCCTGTTCTTGGTCTTTTAAACATCCAATCAAAGCCATCAACTCGAGGTTCTCTATAGTCATGATTCTCTATTGGATCAATGCTCAGAAAAATATATGAAGTAATATATCTCTTTGCAAAAGTTGTATGAGTTATAAAATAAATCTCAAAATCAGTAAATTTTCGAGGCTCATATAAACTAGAATATGTGGCTCCTATTTCATTTTGCCAATTTAACACTTTCCAAAATGGTTTATTAATATTGTAATTTATTTCAGTACTCCAACTCGATTCATTATTACTTTGTAAATATCCAAAATCATTTGGATCATAGGTATCTGATTCGGTATTGTGGTTTAATTCAAATAAAAATTGACCTTTAATTTTTGCAAGCTGAAGAAAATAAGCATGGCCAAATGTTTTAGAATCATTATAAATCTGGCTTAATGTTCCTCTGGTAAATAATTGGTATGTATTTTCTTTATTTTTAATAAGTGCTTCTGTACCTGTAACGTTTGCAGTATAATTATCACTATCGTAGATTACATTTGTATTTACAAAACTTATATAGGAATTATTTTTTAAACTTTGATCCAATACAAGCATGTTGTAATTAGAAAATCCTTGAGTTTGATACCTGCGTTTAAAATTTGTTATTGTGTCTTGAATAATTGCATCAACAGAACTTGTCATTGCATTAAAAAAACCTATTCCTAGTCCACTATTTGTTCTACCCGAAACTTTTGTAGCATTTATAAGTTTTGTTTCAATTGGATTCTCAACAATAATTTCAGTAGAATCTAAAACATCATCAAGTTTTGACTTGAATTTGGGTTTTCCACCAATTCTTCGTGAATAAAAAATTCCTGCTTTATTAAAAAGTTCTGTTCCTTCTGTAAAAAATGCACGATTCTCATTGTACATAATTTCATAGGGTGATAAGTTAAGAATCTGATCATCGGACTGTACCTGACCAAAATCAGGAATTAAAATCATATCTAGAGTAAAACTTTGATTTATGCCCCATTTAAGATCCATACCCGCATTAAAATTTTTACCCCAATTTTCATCCGTATTGTTTTCTAAATAAGCTGAAACATAAGGAGTAACTGAAAGCCGTAAAGGTGGTTCTATATCTCTGATATCAGTTAGTTGACCCGACTGACTTATAATTTCCTGTGCATTATTATCAACAAAATTCCATGAACTCCACTCACGATACCGTCGAACATTTCTGAAAAAATTAATACCCCAAGTTTGAACCGGTTTGTCTGGAAATCGAATAGCAGAATAAGGAATCTTTATTTCAGCAACCCAACCTTTATCTGTAATTTTTACTGCACTTTCCCATACTCCATCCCAATTTGAGTCTCCATCTTCACCTGTATGCTTCCCATCCGATTGAACACCGGAAGCTGAAACCATAAACTCAAATCCATTTACACCATCATCGAAAGGATTTAATAAAATTGCAAATAAATCTGCATTAGCTCCATCAAACTTATCGCGCAATGAAAGTTCTCGCAATATTGAATCTGGTGATGAATCAAACATTGTTGCTCCAAAATAAATTGCATAATTATCATAAACAATTTTTACTTCAGTAGGAATTCTTGGAAGCTTTCCATTATAAGGTTCATGCTGAATAAAATCATTTACTGTTGTAGCAGATTGCCAAATAGATTCATCTAATATTCCATCAATTTTAGGATGATTTTCAATTTTAATAGCTGAAACAGCTTTCTTTTCGGTGGTTTGTGAATAAGCACAAAAGCTTAATACAATAAATAAAATTGAAAAAATAATTTTCCTTCTCACTCTTCACAGTTTTAATTTAACAAATAAAAGACTTGAAGGTCTTAAAAAGGTTTAATATTAAATGTTAAAATTCTGATGTAAAATGGAATTTTATTTTATCGAACTTCTCCTGAGCCATTTGTAAAGCATAAGTTGATTCTGCTAGAAACACTTCTCTGCCAAATTTATCTTCGGCAATGGCATTGTATTTACGTTTTCGAAAATCTTCCAATTGAGCTTTATCTTTACTTTCCATCCAACAAGCTTTGAATAACTGAATAGATTCGTAACGGCATTTAGCTCCATATTCATGTTCCAGTCGGAATTGAATTACATCAAACTGAAGCTGGCCAACAGTTCCAATAATTTTACGGCCGTTGAATTTATTTGTAAACAACTGAGCTACCCCTTCGTCCATAAGTTGATCAAGGCCTTTTGCAAGTTGCTTGTATTTCATAGGATCGGCATTCTCAACATAACGAAACATTTCAGGCGAAAAGCTTGGTAATCCTTTATAATGAATACTTTCGCCTTCGGTTAATGTGTCGCCAATTTTAAAGTTACCTGTATCATGAATACCAACAATATCGCCAGGAAAAGCTTCATCAATAATTGATTTTTTATCGGCCATAAATGCTGTTGGAGTAGCAAATTTCATGTTTTTACCTTGGCGTACATGTAAATAATTCGTATTACGTAAAAATGTACCAGAGCAAATTTTAACAAATGCAATACGGTCGCGATGATTCGGATCCATATTGGCATGTATCTTAAAAACAAAACCAGAGAATTTCTTTTCAAAAGGATCAACTTCGCGTTCTTCTGCAACAACAACACGTGGATGTGGAGCTATTTCAATAAAGCAATCGAGCAATTCCTGAACACCAAAGTTATTTAGTGCACTGCCAAAAAAAACAGGAGCCAGATTCCCTTTTAAATAGGTGTCAATATCAAATTTTGGATAAACTTCTGTAATCAGCTCAAGTTCTTCGCGTAAAGTTTTTGAATATTTATCACCAATATATTTTTCAAGTTCGTTACTCTGAATATCTTTTAACTCTATTGATTCTTCAACCGTTTGTTTCGACTCACCACTAAAAAGGTTCAGTTTTTCTTCGTAAATATTATAAACTCCTTTAAAAGTAGTTCCATTACTAATAGGCCAACTTAAAGGACGAACATTTATTTTTAATTCGTTTTCGATATCATCGAGCAATTCAAAAGGATCTTTACCATTACG
>MENE01000194.1:10496-10960 GCA_001769005.1 Bacteroidetes bacterium GWA2_31_9b
GAGTTCTGAAAGTATCTTCAGCAAAATCCTGGTGACCCGGAGTATCGAGAATATTTATTTTTCGTCCTTTATAATCAAAAGCCATTACCGATGTAGCAACAGAAATACCACGCTGACGCTCAATTTCCATAAAGTCGGATGTAGCAGTTTTTTTAATTTTATTGCTTTTTACTGCTCCTGCAATATGAATTGCACCACCAAATAATAATAATTTTTCAGTTAAGGTTGTTTTCCCTGCATCCGGATGACTTACTATTCCAAATGTTCTCCTTCGTTGTATTTCCTCTTTAAAACCCATAATAAATCAATTAAAAAGCTTCGAAATTGTTTTATTCCGAAGCTGCAAAAGTATAAAATTGAACGAATATATTTTAATATGTAAACACGTTTTAAAAAATATATCCATTTTATGGTTTTGAAAGTACATTTATTAATTTCTCACAGCCACCATTTTTAATAAATTC
>MENE01000195.1 GCA_001769005.1 Bacteroidetes bacterium GWA2_31_9b
ATCTTATAAAAAATATACAAATGCTAACACGGCATCAGAAAAAATGCGGGGTTCAGTGGTTTTTTGACATTTTTAATTATCTTTAAACTTTACAACGGCGGATTGGAACGCTGGGCGAAAAACCCGCACGTTTCAAATGCCGAGACCGTTATGCATAAGCGGTTTTTTTGAAAAATATAAAATTGATTCGAATGGCAAATAAATCAAACAACTTAGTAGGGATAACTGGCGAATATTTTGTTTGTGCAGAATTAGGAAAAAGGGGAATTCTTGCTTTATTGACACCTAAGAATAACCCACTTTTTGATATTGTCGCAGTTACACCTGACGCTTCACGAACTATTTCCATTCAGGTTAAAACAATGTCAGAAAGAAATAATCTTGGGTGGAAACTTGGTTCAAATGTATGTGAAAGAAAGAATAATCCATTCTTATATACAATATTGGTAAACCTGACTGGTCAGGAAATAGAATATTATATTTATGAATATGATACTCTTTCCGAAAGAGTAGAGAATGTATATAATGAATATTTGAGAACACCCAAGAGAGATGGTGGAAAACGAAAGGATATTGACTTTAGATGGTTTGACTTTAAAAATTTTACAAAAGAAGACTTAGCAAGAAAGAATAATTGGGATATTTTAGGCTTTTGATTAATCCAAAATAAGATTATGTTTAGTGAATTAGAAAAATACAAAAATAAAGGTCATTTTTTCTTTGAAAAAGGGGATAATTTAAAAGAAGCAAGTAAGAACGTTCCAAATTTGCCAGGTGTATATTATATTTTAAAGCTTGCTCAGGGAAAAGTAGAAATTGTATATATTGGCAAATCAGGAACAATTTTGCAAAATGGTAGTTTTAAGGAACAAGGATTACAAAGCAGGTTGAATAATAAGCAAGATGGAATGAAACGTCAATTATTCTTTGAAGGAAAATTTAACGAAGAGAAAATCGATGCTTTAGATTTATATTGGTTTGTGACTTTTGATAAGTCTGAAAGAGATTTGCCAAGTTATGTTGAAAGTATTATAATGCAAAGATATTTTGAAGTACATGGAAGACTACCTGAATGGAATAAAGAATTTTAATATTAAAACCGCCAATGCATAACCTTGCATCAGAAAAAATGCGGGTTTCAGTGGTTTTTTGACATTTTTAATTATCTTTAATTTTTATAACGGCTGATTGGAACGCTGGGCAAAATCCCGCACGTTTCAAATGCCGAGACCGTTGGGCATAATTACTTAAAAACTGAATACGACATGAATAGAATCTTATTTTTTGTTGCATTGACAACTTTTTTAAGTTGTGGAACACCAAAGACACAGGAAAGCCAAACTGATAGTCAATCTGATATTGCGATGCAAACTGACCAGAATAAAGAAAATTCTGAATCATTAAAAAATACAATGGTGGTTAATGAAAATAAAGTAATTTTCTTTTTCCCTGACTCAATAGAATCAGCTGAAATGCAATCAAAATATGATGAAGATACATATAATGAAATCGTTGCAGACATGACTTGGTATCCAGGAATAGCTGGTGAAACTCTTGATACATTAGGAATTAAATACATTCATTGTGACAAAGAATTTTTAATTTTAGTGAAATCGGACAAGACTGAAACAAAATTGAAAAGAAAAGAAGTTGATGGAAACATGATACTTTTCAATGTAGAAAAAGATCCAATTATTTCGACAGCTATTGAATTTGACAGAGAAGTAATTATTGATTACTTTGACATAAAGTAACTATGCCCAACAGCGGCTCAGGTTACATGCGGGTTGTAGTAATTCTCGAACATTTTTACTATTTTTAAACTTTATTAACGGATTGGAACGTTGGGCGGAAAACCCGCACGTTTCAAATGCCGAGACCGTTAACAACAAGCAGTAAAAAAATCACTAATTATTTTGTTTTGTTTTGACGTATAATTTTTGTATATTTGTACGTAAGGAATAATTATGAATTATGGACACAAAATTAACATTAAGACTAAGAAAAAGTGTGATTGAAAGGGCTAAGCAATATGCTCAAAACCATAGAATCAGTCTTTCAAAAATGATTGAATCGTATCTTGAATCTATTACAGCGCAAAAAGCTAAAAACATTGAAATCTCTCCTTTGGTTGAAAGCCTTAGCGGTGTGATACATCTTGACAATGACTTTGATTACAAGAACGACTATTCTAATTACTTGACAGAGAAATACAAATGAAAAAAGTATTACTTGACACAAATATCGTTATTGACCTTTTGGCAAAACGTGAACCTTTTTATCAAGAAGCAGCAAAAATATTTACTTTGGCAGACAGGAAAGTAATTAATCTATTTGTATCAGCACTTTCGTTTGCTAATGTGAACTATGTACTTTTAAGACAGAGAAAGCCTGAAGAAGCTAAATTAATTCTTAGAAAATTAAAGTTATTGGTTGGGGTTTTGAGCCTTGATGAAAAAATAATTAGTTTATCATTAAATGACAATGACTTTAAGGACTATGAAGACGCTTTGCAATATTATTCAGCACTTGAAAATGACATTGAAGTAATAATTTCTCGTAATTTGAAAGACTTTCAATACTCAAAATTACCAGTTATGACAGCTGATCAATTTATTAACTCGATAGAATAACTGCCAGTTGTTAACATCGGTTCACATTTTATGCGGGTTTCAACGGTTTTTTGATATTTTTTATTTAACTTTAATTTTTTAACGGCTGACAAAAACGCTGGGCGAAATTCCCGCACAAAACGTAACCGAAGACCGTTGTAGCCAATGCCAAAAGAGGGGTCAACCACTACATTTTTTTTAGGGAAACTTAAAGCTTTTTTATTATATTTGTGCTATGACTAAAAGGAAAGACATAGGATTGGACTTCATTGTGGACAAACTTACTAATTCAATTGAAAATATTGTAACAGGTGATAGTTTTCCTACTGCAGTTTCAATTGTTACACAATATGACATTAAACTAGTCACTAAGAAAAATGGTTGGGTTTTTAATTGGATGACTGAATTTAAACAACCTGAAAGAGAAGTTTATAAACTTACCATTGTAAATAATCCTAATATTATTCAAGGTTTATTAAGTGTGCAGGTCAAGTCAGACCATGTTTATATGCATTTAATTGAAAGTGCACCATTTAACAAAGGAAAAACAAAAATGTATGCAGGTGTGCCAGGAAATTTAGTTGCGTTTGCATGTAAACTATCATTTCAAAGAGGACACGACGGTAATATTGCATTTATTGCAAAAACCCAACTTATTAAACACTATGAAGAAACTTTGGGGGCAGTACATTTTGGTGGAAGATTAATGATAATTGAAACACAAGCTGCACTGAAACTGATTGACAAATACTTTAAAAACCAATAATAATGAAAACAAGGAAAAAAGAATTAGATGTAGATTTTATTGGAAGTCAAGAGCCTTTGTCAAGTTCTGAAGAAAAAAAATTAAGTGAATTCTTTAGAAAGAAAAAAGAATTGAAGAAACAGAAATCGCTTAAACTAAAAAGAACTTCCAAAAAGGTAACGACAGATTAAAAGAAATTATTCTTTTAGGTTTGGCACAGGCTACAACCTTGCATCAGAAAAAATGCGGGGTTCAGTGGTTTTTTGACATTTTTAATTTAACTTTAATTTTTTAACGGCTGATTGGAACGCTGGGCAAAAATCCCGCACTTTTCCTATGCAAGGACCGTTATGCCCAACTTTAAGAAAATAGGACAGTTAACTACTAAAAAGACTATTTATTAAACATATAAAGAAACAGAACAAAATAAATTATGAAGAAAATTATCTATGTTGTTGCTTTTTTAGTTGCATTCAGACTACACAAAAAAATAAAAACATAATATCATCTAAAATAATACATATGAATCAGGGAGATTTAGCAACAACCATTATTACAATGGAAAAAAAAGCATTAGAAAAATTGAATAAGGGAAATCCATCTGGCTATTTGGAGATTTATGCTAATGACATTACCTATTTTGACCCTTTTCAGGAAAAACGGTTCGATGGTTTTGAAAATGTAAAGACTTTTTATGAAAGTATGCAAGGAACAATCTACATAGAGCACTATGAAATGATTGATCCTGTTGTTCAAACAGTTGGGGAAGCTGCTATTTTGAGTTATAATCTGGTATCACACATTGGAAATGATATTTTTCGTGAAAAATGTACAGAAGTATATAGTCAACAACCTGACAAACAATGGAGAATCATCCATAGTCATTGGTCATTAATTACATCTCCAAGTGAAAAATAATAAAATAGAAATGGAATAACAATAAATGCCAGTATTCCAACGTACGACAAAAAAACGTAGCAAATCAATTTAAAAAAGACATAAAACACTAAACACCAGGCGCTAACATTGTATCAGAAAAAATGCGGGTTTACAACTTTCAGTCGTGAGAAAAGTTCAGTGGTTTTTTGACACTTTTAATTATCTTTAAACTTGGTTAGCGGCGGACAAAAACGCTGGGCAAAATCCCACACTTTTCCTATGCAAGAACCGTTGTGCGTCATAATGAGAAAGTTCATACTTACTTGTAACAATATAGAATATAGAATAGAAAATTGTCATACATAAACTTTTAATAAAAAGGCATGAATATAAAAAAAGCAGAAGGAATTGAAATGACGACCAGTTCCATCGATGAGTCACAGCGCAAAGCTGCCAAAGTTGTGGGATTTACCTACCTATTTACAATGGTAACCGCAGTCCTCGCGTTTTATATACGCGGTCAGCTAATTGTCTACGACAATGCTACAGAAACTGCTCAGAAAATCGTTACACATGAACTACTTTATCGTCTGAGTATAGCCTGCGACCTTATTACAATTGCAGGCGTTGTGGCTCTGATCACAGCACTCTATGTAATTCTAAGACCGATAAATCGCAACCTTGCCGTATTTTCAGCATTCCTGAGGGCGTTAGGAGTATCGATTGGTGTCACTGCCTTGCTCAATGACTTCAACGTTTTGAGTATCCTGAGTGGTGCTGATTACTTGAGAGTGTTTGAAGTAGATCGACTACATGCCTTGGCGAGACTGTCAATAGGGGCTCATGGCGCTGGAACAAAAGTTGACTTCATATTTCTTGGATTGGGTTCGACGGTTTTTTGTTATTTATGGCTGAAGTCCAAATACATCCCGAGAACATTGGCCACCTTAGGAATATTCGGATCCTTTCTTTTGGCGTTTTGTTCTTTTGCTTCAATCATTTTTCCAAGTCTTGCGAATATTTCTATGATCTGTATGACACCTTTGGGAATTTTCGAAGTAACAATGGGCTTTTGGCTTCTAATAAAAGGATTACATCCATCTGGTGCAGCAGAGTAAAACTAAGTAAGCGTGTGAGCAAGGTCATGCAAGATAAATGATACATTTACACCTTAAAGAAAGAGTTCGATTATGACAGACAAATGATAATAATTACGAACACACAACAAGCAGTCATTGTATAAAGACAACTCAAGAATCTAACAAAATTTTGAATCAATACAAGCTGAAAATGATAACAGAAATCAGAATCTACAAACTTAAAGAAAACACTGCAAGTGAATTTAATACGGTATTTTCGGAACAATCTTTACCAATGATGAAACGTTGGAATGTGAATGTTGTTGATTTTGGTTTCTCATTAATTGACAAAGACAGTTTTTACCTAATTCGTAGTTACGATAATTTGGAATAACGAAAAGAAAGCCAGGAAGCATTTTATAGTAGTGACGAATGGATAAATGGACCAGAAAAAGCAATTATGGGTTGTATTGACACATATAATACATCAGTAGTTGACAGCGAGAAGCTATTAATAAACAAATTTGATTCAAAATACTAACAATAACGAACAGCTAACACACAATATAAAACGTTAGTATGCATTTTAAGTGACCATACAACTAAACTAAACAATTTACGATATGAATAATTTTTTAATAGCAATAATAATTGGACTTGTAGCAGGATTGATTGATATTACTCCGATGATAATAATGAAACTTGAGAAATCAGCAACTATCTCTGCTTTTGTTCATTATTTTGCACTTGGTTTAATTATTCCATTTGTGGACTGGGGAATTGCACCTTGGATAAAAGGGATTGTTATTGCTTTATTGACTGCTATCCCGATAATGGTAATTGTATTTCCCAAAGACAAAAAAGCAATAATTCCAATGATTGTTTTTTCATTGATACTTGGTGCAGGAATTGGAATTGCCGGAGCAAAATTTATTGGATAAATGAGTGAGTTGATTAAAGAAATAAAAAACAGCCGGATTCTTAAAAACAATGGCAGTTGGATGTATTGCAATAAATGCAATAAGACGGTTGGATATTTATGCTATTCGACCTACCAAGATTTTCAATTTGATTTCGTTTGCAAATGTGGAAATATAGGTTCTTTCAGATTGCTATATAAAACTGACAAAGAACCAATAAAATCAACAGAGGATTTAAAGCTGATTAAAAATAGACTTTGTTGTATAAACGATAATTCGCCTTTATTTACAATTGTTGATAAGAACATTGAAACGGTAAAATATTCAATTACATGTAATAATTGTTTAACACAATATGACAACATCTCTTAAATATCTAGGACTTATTGCTCCATGTGGAATGAATTGTGGACTTTGTATTGGTCATTTACGAGAAAAAGGACCATGTGGAGGATGCTTTAAAATTGATGATGAGAATAAGCCGAATGTTTGTCGAAGTTGCAAAATTGTAAACTGTAGTTTTTTAGCAGAAACTGAATCTGGATTTTGTTATGATTGCAAAAAGTATCCATGTACCAGATTAAAAAACCTTGATAAAAGATACAGGACTAATTACGGTATGAGCATGATCAAAAACCTTGCAAATATTAAGATCAATGGACTTTATAGTTTTATAAAAAATGAAGAGAAAAAATGGAAATGCAAGGTTTGTGGTTCTGGATTATGTGTGCACAGAGATTTTTGTCTAAAATGTAAAACTAAAATTAATAAAAACGCATGTTAACCACGATTCACATTTTATGTGGGTTTAGGTAGAGCTCCTTTTGATAGGTTCAGTGTTTTTATAACATTTTTATTATTTTAACTTCTTAAACAGGAAGCCTTAAAAAATAAAAACCCGCACTAATTCTAGCCTAAATCGTCGGATATTTAGATACATGAATAAAAATTGTTGTGACACATATACTCTCTAATTCATTCTATTTCCACATTCAACAAAGTGTTACCGATTTTGTTTATTTGTAAAAAACTGGTCGTAAATATTAACAAAAAGTGTACTTGAAATGAAACTAATAATAATATTTTTTACTTTGACAATTTTTATATTGGCCTCGTGTAACGAGAACAAAACATCTAATTTGGCAATTACAAAATCCAACTATTTGACTTTTAAAAGCGGTTACTCTAACGTGAATGGACTGAAAATGTATTACGAAATTTATGGTGAAGGAAATCCTCTTGTTCTAATCCATGGTGGTGGTTCAACAATTCAGACAAGTTTCGGTAGAATTATTCCTCTGCTAGCTAAAAACAGGCAGGTTATCGGTGTTGAATTACAAGCACACGGGCGAACAAGCGACAGAGAAAACGAACTTTCATTTGAGCAAGATGCTGATGATATTGCAATACTTTTAAAAAATATCAATATTTCCAAAGCTGATTTTTTTGGTTTTAGCAATGGTGGCACAACTGCTCTACAAATCGCCATCCGTCATCCTGAATTGGTTGATAAAATTATTGCAGCCTCCCCACTTTGCAAACGAAATGGAGTTCCTTCCAAGTTTTGGGGTTTTATGGAACATGCAGAGTTGGATAATATGCCAGAACTATTAAAAATAGCCTATAAACAGGTTGCTAAAGATTCCAACGGATTAAAAATTATGCACGATAAGGACGCAAAAAGAATGGTAAATTTTAAAGATATTCCAGACGAAAAAATTAAATCCATTAATGCTCCAACTTTAATCGTAATTGGCGACAAAGATATAATAACTCCTGAACATGCTTTAGAAATAAATAGGCTGATTACCAACTCACAATTAGCAATAATCCCCGGTGGACATGGCGAATACATTGGGGAAATAACAACACTAAAACCTAACTCTAAAGAAAGTGACTTTATTATTCCAATTATTGAAAAGTTCCTTGACAAAAAATAAAAACAACGAACTTCCACCTATAAATAGATTTATTAAAGCTGAGATTCAGAAACAAAAAATAATATTTTAAATTCGTATTTAACGCGAGAAATAATTGCTTAGTCAACTCCACAACAAATTCTTCCGTGTGGTTTTGCACTACTATCATCTTAGTGAAATTTTTGAAAGAATAGAATTGTAGGAATTTAATGAAAATAACTATTAAATTTGTTATTAAAGGTTTTAACTACCTGTTTTTTGAAAATTTTTGGTGAAAATAGTTGAATATATTTTGTTTTTTAAGGTTGTTATACACAAAGAACCAATTATGGAACAAAAACTAATAAACACTCTAATCTATTTCGACCTGTTTAAACATCCTCTTTCTAGTAAAGAAATCATGCTATATTCCGGGATATTTCCTGAGCATGAAAAAAAGGCAATAGCGTTTTTACAATTACTTCTTCAGCAAGGTACTTTGAGTTTTTATAATGGTTATTACTTTTTTGGTTCAGATATCTCAAAGTATGATAACCGAATGAGAGGTAATGAAGGTGCTAAAGAAGGATTTAAAACTGCCGTTAAATTCACTAAAATAATTGCACGCTTCCCGTTTGTTAGAGGAGTTCTTCTTTCTGGTTCAATATCCAAGAGTATTATGTTAGATGATGATGATATCGATTATTTTATTATAACAGCCCCAAATCGATTATGGATTGCCAGAACAATGTTGGTTCTTTTCCGTAAGCTTTTTCTACTCAATTCGCATAAGAAATTCTGTATTAACTACTTTGTAGACACCGACAACCTTACAATTAAAGAGCGAAATCTATATAATGCTACTGAAATTGCATTTCTGATTCCAATATATAATGTTAAACTTCATCAGGAAATTTTAAGATCAAACCAGTGGATTCAAGAGTTTTATCCAACATTTAAGCAGAACGGCAACCTGGTTTTTGAAAAGAATTTTTTGTCAAAAAAAATTCTTGAGTATTTACTTAACATAACTATTGCCGACAAATTAGAAACCTTCCTGTATGAAAAATCAAAAGTATATATAAATAAAAAATTCAAGTATTATGATAATGAGATGTTCTCCAGGTGTTTTCGTATTAAAAAAAATGAATTACGCTATTTCCCAAATGAAAATTGTGCCAATATTATGGCACGATTTAATAAAAGAGTAGAGGAAATAGTACTCACTAAGATTATTTATTTTTCAGATGATAAAAAAAACCTTTATGAAAAAGGTTAATGAAAATATATGGATTCTAGGAAGCAACGGTTTTATAGGCAAGTCGCTTATTAAAGTATTATCAAATGAACGCAATTATTATTTACATCTGCTAATTCACAAAAATTATAATTTAAAGGAAATTGAAAGTTATAATTGTTTTATTGCAAACCTCTCAAACATACGTAAGGAGTTTTTCTTAAACTATCCTCCAAAAGTAATCTTTCATGCAACCCGTGGTGGTGGAAGAAATATTTTTTGGAGGTATATAAAAGCTTACCATGGGAATAAGGCAAATCAAAGACTTGCAAATATGATGTTAGGATTGCAGCATCCACCCATTGTAATATATGTTTCAGGTTCACTTATGTATGGTCAAATATCACAAGAGAAGCAAGCCATTGAAGGGGATTCTCTGAATCCTTATTCATATGCGAGAGTATATCAATATGCAGAAAAACCATGGTTAGATGCTCAAAAAAATCAAATTTTAGATGTCCGATTTGCTCGCCCGGGCTGGATTGTTGGCCCTTCATCTTGGTTTTATGAGTTTTTTTGGCTGCCGTACAAGAAAAAGGGGAAAGTTCCTTACTATGGTAATGGGAATCAGTTAATGTCAGTAGTTCATTATATTGATTGTGCAAATCTCATTATGTCTCTTTATGAATTTGGTAGAGAATTTCAGGATTTGAATATTTCACCTTGCGAACCAATTACACAATATGATTTTTCATCAAGTCTTGCTGAATTACTCGCCGTTGAATTAGAGCAAGTATCTTTTTCAAAATTAAAATGGGATGTTGGTAAAATTGCTGCTGAAGCTCTTACTTCGTCAATACCAATGCAAACAAAATACCCGGAAATTCATACTAAAACAAACATTAAATTCAAAAGTGTGAAAGATATTTTAACTGATGTTGTTGCCATTTTGGAACACAAAAAGTGAATACTCACCATATTTCCAGAGAAATGATTTGTTGAATATTGTATCTATCTTCCACAACATCCTTCTTCCCTTATTTCCCAAATATTTGTTTATTCGGATATAATACCATGCCGGATGTAAAATGCTATATCCCCTATTTCTAACAAGATTCATACTACTAAATGCACTTTTTATTTGAGCCGGAGTATAACATTTACTAGGTAAATATTTTGTTGGAGAATAACCTCCCCATTCAGGTTTTAACCTCGCAAAAGCTGATCTAAAATGCAGTTTAAGTAGTTCAATGAAAATACCCATTAAATAGTACTTATTTACAAATGATAATACAAGTACCCCGTCAGGAGCTAAAGAGTTTTGCAGATTTTGGGCTGCAAGTTGCAAATCTTCAACAGTATTAAGTGCACCAAAAAAAACATATACCAAATCAAATTTAATGTCTGGAATTAAAACATCAATATCCTCAACACTACCTTTAAAAGCTGTAACATTTTTTAATCCTTCATCATCAATTCTTTTTTGTGCAATTCCTTGCATCTCTACTGATATATCAATACCAAATATTTGGGTATTAGGATGTGTTTTGGCAAAGTGGATAAGATCTATGCCTGTTCCAAATCCAACTTCAAGGACGTTGGAGAATTTCCAACGCTTTACTTCTTCCCTAAAATCTTGCCTAATTCGTTGCAATACCGGATTCTGCCAATATCTTAGATCAAAATCCTTTGCATCAGTATTGTAGTATAGTTCTACTTGTTTGTAAAAATCATTGCTCATTTGATAATTTGTAATTTGCTGCAAGCCAGGCGGCGGTAGCCCAAAACAGAAATGCAACTTTGTCAGTATTAAGAAAATTATTGAAAATTCCATGAAACAAGTACGTTGATAAAGCTACAAATGCAATAAGTATATTCCTCCTTAAAGCAGAGCCATAGCTAACTGTAAAAACAATAAAAATCCAACGGACTACAAGTGCAACCCAACCAATCAAACCAAGTATTCCCATTTCGCTTATTGCTAAAAGGTATTCAGAATGAGCTGTGCCACCTGAGTTCTCTGGTATATCCCAAGGATTTTTTACGGTAAGTCTATTCTCCAACCTTTTATCCTGATATGGAATATAAACAAATTGAAAAGTACCGGAACCAAAACCAGTTAATGGTTTCTCTTTAAACATCCGGAGTGCTGCAGACCACCTATTTAATCGTTCAATATTAGATACATCGGTATATATATTGGCAGATGAAATGGTTCTATCTATTATTCCGGCTTGTGAATAGGATGATATTTGAGTAATATTTTTCATTCGGGTAACAATATCCCTTTTAAAGATAAATCCAACACTGGAAATTATAGCAAGCGTAATTACCAAATACAAGAAACGGATTCTTAACCACAGAATTATAAAAATTGATATTGAAAACAAAATACTTAGGAATCCTGCTCTACTTTTGCTTAATACAACACATATAAAAAAGAATATACACAATCCTATTGATAAAAGTTTTGTTCGCCCTTGAGACATTATAGAATATACAAACCAGAAACCACCAAGGAGAGCTGCAACTGCACTATAGATTGTATGATCTTTATAAAAAGGCCGAAAAATTCCTCTTACTACAACCGGATTCCAGTCAAATTCCCAGTATTGATAAATTGCCCATAATGTAACTAAGAAAAATCCTAATCCATATACAACAATTAACGTAAAAAATAACTTGGGATCAGTAGTAAATAGTTTTATGAAATAGAGATAAAAAACAAGAATATATATAAGGTTAACTAATGAAAATTTTAGAGATATCCCCAAATTTCCAGAGAAAGGAATGGAAACAACAAAAGCTAGTACAAGAGGAATAGCCCATAAAAGTTCTTTATATATTCTGGAAATAAACTGTATAGGATGTATAATAAATTCGAAAAAAATAACAAATGCCAATATTGCTATTAATGGTTCTGTTGGAATAAAAATCATTGAATTGTCAATAAAGGGCAGTTCTATGGAGAAGGGTAATAAAAAAGCTAAAGTTTTTACAAATGCAACTTGTAAATTAAACAATACCACTAAATAGGCAGTAATTGCAATTAACAGTATAGAAAATGGTAATAATAGAATTGGAATATAAAGCAAACATAAAATGCAGCCAACAACAATTATTGGTAGAAAGTAAAAAATTATCCTTTGCTTAATTAAATACATACTTTATTTAGGGTCAACCAATAATGCCTGAATAAAAATAGCTATAACCAGATAGGTAATTATTGTAGCAAATACTATAAGTAAACGAGGAGGCCAATAAGGTGAGTGAGAAGGTTTAGCATCTGTTATAATATATGCTTTGGGTAGAGGTGTTTCTAAGCTATTCTTAATTGTAAAATACTTATTCCTTAATTCAGCAAGAACCTGAATTTCTGCTCCGTATAATAATTTATCTCTACTAAGTTCCGATGGCACATTATTCGTACCATTCGATTGCGTTTTTATCAAAAGCAGAATTTTCTTTTCCAATTGATTAATCTCCTCTTGTTTTGCGTCTAATAGATCCATTGCATATTTATAGCTTAATTGCCTGTTCTCTTGAAAAATACTCTCTTTTATTACATCACTAAGTTCAACAATTGTATTAGCCATGATGGCTGCTGTTTCTGAATTTTGATCTTTCACTGATATTGAAATTGATCCATACCTTGTTTTCTCAATTTTAATTTTTTTGGTCATCATGCTGTAATAGATACTTTTACTTCGATTTGAATTTGAATTGAGTTTACTATTTTTTGTTAAGTTAAATCGGTTGTCAAGACTATCAAGCAACCTGCTTGATTTGAGGATTTGTATATAAGCATCTATTTCAACATTATTTCCAAAACCAATTCCTAATTGGTTGTTGAACTGAGTTGTAAGGGTAACCGGGGCATAAATAATTGCCTCAGATTTATATTGTGGTGCAATAAATAGTGGAGATGTACATAAGTAAACTACAATTGCAGAGATAATTACACCAAATAGTAAAGTCTTTATAAACTTTCGCTTGAAAAGATTAGATAGTAGAGTTTGATTACTTTCCATAAGTAGTTCTTTATTTTAAGTAAACATTCTGTTTTAGGTAAATTTAAAAAAAAATCAGATCATAATCACTTTTAAACCTAAATATGAAAACAATTTAAGAATCTAAAATATTAAATCAACGCTTAACTCAGCATCAAAAAAAATGTTGGGTTCAATGGATTTTTTGACATTTATTATTTACATTTAATTTTTTAAATGCTTACAGAAACCTATGCAGAAGCAAGTTTATTACACGGAACAATTTATAAATTAAAAACAGTACACAAACAAAAATCAATATATGAAACAGGCACTTTTTGTATTCTTTTTATTCTTAACCATTTCGGGTTTTGCTCAGAGTAAACTCACACCAAAGCAAATTGAAAAAAGAAATTACCAGGAGGTTATTGGACACAGATCAAATCCTAAATCTGCAAATGATACAATAATACCCGATACGTACGCAATGTACCCTAATGGAGTTAAAGGCCTTCACGAACATGTTGCCAATTATTTGAAATATCCACCTAAAGCATTAGAAAATGGAATTCAGGGAAGAGTTATCTTAAAGTTTATAATCGAAAAAGACGGATCGTTAACAAATATTGAAGTTTTTCAAAGTGTCGACCCAATTTTAGACGCAGAAGCAATACGGGTATTAAAAACACTTAAACAATGGGTTCCGGGTTATGTAAAAGGTTCACCCATACGAATTGAATACGATTTTCCGTTTAATTTTAAACTCTAAATTTTAACTGCAAATAGTTTAAAAACTTCCCAACTGGCGCTCGTTTCTAAAAACGTGTTAGCTTTTTCCTGAGTTGTGATAATTAGTGCGATTATAAAGTAAATTCAGCGTTGTTGAATTCATTGAGTATTGCCCTATAACCTAATTACTTTTTGGCTTGACCCAAAAAGTAATCAAAAAGGTCAAGGCAAAGCAATGTTTCTGCCCACCCTGATGCACCTACATCATTTTAGCCCGAAGCAGGACAAGCCTCTTCTGGCAAATGCTAATAGGTGCATCATTCCCACCACAGCTGGCTCGCCGTTTTGCCTGGCCAATCCGCATACAGGAAATTTTCGTCGATTTCATGATGAGCAGGGTGTGCGGAGGGTTATCTAGGAGCACTGCAAAGCCATTGTGCTCCGCAGGCGATCCCTGCAAATCGTAGAAATCAGAAAATTGAATGGTGCAGTGACTTTTCTTTGGTTACCTTTCTTTGGGTGGGAGCCAAAGAAAGGTAAAACTACAAAACATTCAATCTCTCATCGTTCT